>DAORIL010000199.1:0-9982 GCA_035438525.1 Pyrinomonadaceae bacterium | reverse complement strand
TTTTTGCCTTTTGTCCAAAAACAATTTCCGCACCTGTTTTTTCCGCTAATTCAAGATGTCCCGAAACAAAATCGGCATGAGAATGGGTCTCAATAATATATTTTATTTTTTGATTATTGGTGGCGGCTTCGTCTAAATATTGTTGAATATCCCTTTGCGGATCAATAATTGCCGCTTCTCCTTCGGAACCGATATAAAAGGATGCGTGTGCCAGACATCCCAAATAAAATTGTTTGAATTTCATACTTTTATCTCCCTTAAACAATCAGCTTCATTTCTTGCTTGTTTTTTACTTTTGCTAAAAACCCAATTAAACCTTGATTACCATTAAACCCCTTCGCAAAATCAATGTATTGTAAAAAATTGCGTTTTTTTTCATATTTGTCGGAATTTTTGAAAACTGATGTTTTTATCAATATTTAACATTTTCATTATCTTGGTTCTGTTTTTTGTTTGCTCGTTGAGCGCACCGCAGACAATATCGCAAAGCAGAAAAATATTTGGGTCAGAGACGGTATAAAGCGCAAGATTTTTCAATTGCCGTTTGTTGAGGATTCCGGCTTCCTGCATAACTTTCAAATGCTTAGATACATTTGGCTGCTTGGTGTCTATTCCGTCAACGATCTCACCGACACACATTTCGCAATTACCAATTTTCCATAAAATTTGTAGTCGCACTGGCTCCGCTAAAATTTTAAAGTAGTCAGAAACTAATGAAAGTAATTCTTTTGACAGGTTTAATTTCATAATGTTTACCCTCATTGTTATCAATAATCAGCCCGTAATTGTCCGAATATTAATTAAAATCAAATAAACAGCGACACCAAGAACAAAAATACCAAACCCTTTTTGTAATCTGCCGGGAGCGATCTTATGCGAAAGGAAAGTTCCTGCTATTGTCCCAATTACCGCTAAAGTTGTAATCTGAAAGGTCAAATGCCAATCAAAATGATTTTGTCTGGCGTGTCCGACTATTCCAGCCAGACAATTTAATAAAATGACAAAAAGCGAAGTTCCAATCGCTTGTTTCATAGGTAAACCGCCAAACATAACCAATGCCGGAACAATCAAAAAACCTCCTCCAACGCCGAGAAATCCGGTCAGAATTCCAACCCCGAGTCCTGCCAGAAATGCTTTGAGAAAGTTTGGTTTCTCATAAATTTGTTCGGAAACCTGAATTACTCCTTTTCTTTGCCTACGCAGCATTAGCGTTGCAATAATTAACATTAGTAAGGCAAAGGTCAGCATTATTTGAGCAGGTGATAAAAAATGGGTTAATGGAGAACCAATTAAAGCTCCGATAATCCCTGAAAACCCGAAAGTCATTCCTGTTTTTAAGTCTAAAGTTCCTTTCCGGTAGTGAAGTAATGAACCAACAAAACTTGTCCCGCCAACAACTGCCAAAGACATCCCAATGGCATCATGGGCTTCGACTCCGATCACATAAACCAAAACCGGAACAGTGATTATTGACCCGCCCCCACCAATCAATCCAAGCGATAATCCAATTAACCCACTCAGCAATAAACCGATTATTAAATGTAATTCCACGGTAATTTTCTTCCCTTATTTTTCAATTCAAAACTTTGCCTGATTGATAAATAATTCTTGCTATGTATATGTTGGAGTTTGATTTTAGATTTGTATTGTAAAATTTTGCTGAAAATTGGGGAGGTTAATTCCAGGCAATTAATAGAAAAAAGCTGTTTTGAAATTAATAACTTAAACAGCTTTTTCGGTAAATTTTTGAAAAAATCAGGCTCGTCCCTTTAACATTCCGTGCCAGTAAAGTTGAGGGAGTAAATATTTCTTGACCAAAAACATTGAATATCTTTCTTTATTTTGGTCAAAAGGAAAAGTTTCTTTGGGTTTTAGATCATAACCAAACTCAGCCATGATCAAACTGTCATAACCGGTGACAAGCGGGCAGGAGGTGTAACCATCGTATTTAGCAGTTAAAGTTTTTCCATTTAGTGCATTCAATAGATTTTCCACCGCAACCGGAGCTTGTTTGCGAATTGCTGCTCCGGTTTTTGATGTCGGCAGACTGCTGGCATCACCTAGCGCAAAGATATTTTTAAATTTATTATGCTGCAAGGTTTCCTTATCTACAGCCACCCAACCTGCATCATTTGTTAGGACAGAGTTTTTGACAAAATCCGGGGCACTGATCGGGGGCGTAACATGGATCATATCATATGGCCAAATGGTTTCAGCACCAGTTTCGACATGCTTAAAAACAGCCTTTTTCTCAGTCGGTAAAATTTCCGTCAGATTTTGTCTAAAACTGGTTTCAATTCCGGTGTCCTCACAATGTTTGGTCAAAGTCGGTGCATAATGCGGTGAAGTAAAAATTGTTGGTGTTCCGGTAATAAACTTGATGTTGATCTGGTCTCTTACACCATTTTGGCGAAAATAGTCTTCCGCTAAATAAGCAATTTTCTGGGGCGCACCGCCGCATTTGATCGGAGTTGAAGGCTGAGTAAAAATAGCATTTCCTGATTTTAGGTTTTGGATATTTTCCCAGGTTGAATCAACCGTTTGATAAGAATAATTACTGCACACTCCATTCTTTCCTATTGATTCTTTGAGCCCCTTAACGGCATCCCAATTGAGTTGAATACCCGGACAAACGACCATAAAATCGTAACTGATCCTATTACCCCGCTCGGTCAAAACTATGTTTTGACCGGGAAAAAATTCTGTAACCTTTTCTTTTATCCAATCAATCCCATTGGGAATATAATCTTTTTCCTCACGTTCGGTGGATTCTTTCCGAACTGCCCCTCCGCCGACCAAGGTCCAAAGGGGTTGATAATAATGTTTGCTCGAGGGTTCAATAATTGCTATTTCACACTTTGAAAATTTCCCTGCAATTTTGGCAGCAACCGTAATTCCGGCAGTTCCGCCACCCACAATAACAATTTTATATTTTTGTTCCTGCATACCATCCGCCTTTTTTTGAATTTATGTTAAAACACCGAATTAATCCTTGAGTCCTTGTAGCTTATAGAGTCTCTCTTGCTATTGTATTGTAAAAAATTGCTCTTTTTGTTTTAAGAGCAAATCAGCTATTTTTCAAAATAAAACAGGAATTGACTTTATTTAACATAACTATATACTTATATGCAGATATTTGTAATGCCGTGTTAAAAGAATTTTTAGGTTCGAATTTTGGTGGAGAAAGTTCCTCCGTAAAAAATGCTTCGATTAAGGAAACTTTTAAAGTATTGAAAGATAAAAATGTGCAATTTATCGACGTTGGCACAATTGGTGAATACAAAAGCGGACATGCTAAAAATGCAAAAGAACTTTCCGCTTGATGATTTGGAAAATTCAATGGCTAACCTCGATAAAAATAAACCTGTTTACGTTATTTGTCAGAGCGGAATGCGTTCGCTGCGGGGAGCTTCGATGCTTGAACAGGCTGGATTTACCGAAGTTTACAATGTTTCAGGCGGGAAAAGGGCTTGGATGTCAACCGGACTGGAAACCGAAAGATAGAAAACGGGGTAGTTAAGCTAATACTTGATTGCCTCTCAGGAGATAGTTATGAAAAATATATTTTTAATTTTAGCATTATTATTTTGTGCGGGGTGCAATCAGGGAAGTGGTCAAACAAACCAGATAAATCAGCAGACCCCATTGGTTTCCCCGACTCCGCAGATTGAAAAGAAAGAGTTAACTGCAAACGAATGCAAAATTTGTGATTTTGATTTTGCAAAATATAAAGGAGATTTGAAAAAAGAGGAAGTTGAGGGACTTTATTTAGCTTTGAACGATGAATATATGGCTATGGCAATTTACGATCAAATCAACAAAGATTTTAATAGTCCTCGTCCATTTATTAATATTCAGCAAGCTGAAGCCAGACATTCGGAAAGGCTAAAACAACTTTTTACTACTTATCACTTGCCAATTCCCGAAAATCCCTGGATCAGCAAAACAACTAAATTTCCCACGGTAATAGAGGCTTGTAAAGCGGGTGTTAATGCAGAAATCGTCAATAAACAGCTTTATGACAAGCTTTTTAAATCTACTTCACGAGATGACATTTTAGTAATTTATCGGAATTTACAAAGGGCCTCCGAACAAAATCATTTACCTGCTTTTCAACGTTGCAGCGAAGGAAAAGAAATAGAAAACGGGCGGGGACGCAGACAAGGAAGAACTTTTTAAGAAATTTTTGAGAGACTAAAAAAAATGAATGATATTTACTGGTTTTTAGGAATAATCGGGTTTTGCCTTTGCTTTACTCAAATTTCCGATTGCCGTGACTTTATCGCCTTTGATACCAACATCGGACTTAAAAGGTTTTCCGCCGCTACCGTCGTAAATTGTGCCATTTTTAATAATTACATCAAAGTCTTGGGAAAATAAAGATAACGTGCAAAAAATTAAAACAGTAAATAAAGCTAATATTTTTTTCATAATGTTCCTCGAAAATTATTATTCCCAATAACCCTTATAGTTTTTATTCCAACGAAAGCCAGCACTCTCATTTCTTTCGAGAATTCCAAGTTTTACAAGCATTTCAAGGATTTCAAAAAGCGAATTCCCAAGCGGATTACCTGACGCATAAATGCTTTTCGTTCTTCTGAATTCATCGAAAGTCTCGTCACAATTAACAATTCCCAAACTACAAGCCAAATAATATTCAGCAATATCGAAATCCGTCCAATCTTTGAGTTTTTCTTTCAAAGCCATTTCTAGTATCCTGCAGCTTGCCCGTCTTTCCTAGATTCCGAAGCCCCGTAATAAACTTTATTTACAGCATCATACCGAATTCCCTGATAACCGCCGTAGCCCGTTAAATCGAACTGAATCGTGTGTCCCATTTTCATCAGTTCGCGGACGGATTCAAACGGGAAACCTGCTTCGAGTTGGATAATTCCGCCGTCGGTCATTCGTTCGCCTGTCGGTTCGGATGAGCCTGTGTGAGCGATGCGTGGAGCGTCTCCGGCTTCTTGGATGTTCATTCCGAAATCAACAATATTCATGACGATTTGGACGTGTCCGAGCGGTTGAAATTCGCCGCCCATCACGCCGAAAGACATAAAAGGTTTACCGTCTTTGGTGATAAATGAAGGGATAATCGTGTGAAACGGGCGTTTGTGTGGTGCGTAAGTGTTGTTTCTGCCTTCAGGTAAATCAAACATTTCGCCTCGATCTTGGAACATAAAACCCAAATCATCCGCTACCATTCCCGAACCCATTCCGCGATAATTGCTCTGAATCAGCGAAACCATATTTCCCTCTTTGTCGGCAACGGTCAGATAAATCGTGTCGCCATCTTTTAAGGCAGGGTTTCCCGCATCGTAAGTTTTTGCTGCTTTCATCGAATTTATCAATTTTCGACGCTCATTCGCATATTCCTTTGAAATCAATTGTTTAACGGGAATTTTGACAAAATCTGGATCGGCGTAAAACTTGGCTCGGTCTTCAAAGGCAAGCTTTTTCGCTTCGACAAAAAGATGAACATGTTCGGGACTGCCGAAAGGAATTTTATTGAAATCATAGCCTTCCAAGATATTCAGCATTTGCAAAGCGGCAATGCCTTGACCATTCGGCGGAAGCTCCCAAATGTCATAACCGCGATAATTGGTCGAAACGGGTTCGATCCAAGTCGAAGTGTGGTCGGCTAAATCTTTTTCGGACAAAAACCCGCCCATTCGTTTGAAAAAAGCGTCAATCTTTTTGGCTACTTCACCTTTGTAAAAACCGTCGCGTCCTTCGTTAACAATCTTTTCGAGCGTATTTGCTAATCTTGGATTCTTGAAAATCTCGCCTTTTTTCGGCGAGTGTCCGTTGATAGTGTAAGTCTCTTTGACATTCGGAAATTTTTTTTCGTCCGCAAAAAGATTCACGCCCCGTTCCCACATATACGCAATCAATTCGGAAACGGGAAAACCTTCGCGAGAATAGCGAATAGCGGGTGCAAGATTATCTTTCATGGAAAGTTTGCCGAATCGTTTGTGCATCTCAAACCAACCGTCAACGCAACCGGGAACGGAAACTGGCAACACGCCGTAGGACGGAATCTGTTTGATATTATTTTTCTTGAAATAATCGAGCGTTAATGAATAAGGCGAACGTCCCGAAGCATTTAAGCCATAAAGTTTTTGAGTTTTGGCATCCCAAATAATTGCAAACAAATCGCCACCGATGCCGTTGCTGACGGGTTCGACCAGCCCAAGTGTCGCATTTGCGGCAATTGCGGCATCAATCGCGTTTCCGCCCTGTTTCAGAATATCAAGCGCAACCTGAGTAGCAAGCGGCTGACTCGTTGCCGCCATTCCGTTTTGAGCGATGACTTCTGAACGAGTAGCAAAGGGTTTTCCGGTAATTCGTTGGGACATAGTGTTTTGCAGGCAAAATAAGATTAACAGAAAAAGGCAGATGAGCCTTTTCGGAACAAACTGTTTTTTCATATCAGTTATTTTAACCGAAAAATTGGAAAAGTGAAGAAAATCAATCAATTTGCTTTATCGTTGGTCGAACTGGGCTCCAATGACTTTGGACAGACAAATAAAACTCCTTCTGTAGTTCCAAGGAAATGAACTTGTCTCGTTTCAACCATTCGATAGATTTCACGGCGGGAAAAGCCGAAAACGGAAGCCGCTGACTCAGCAACTATCATAACCTCATCACCCTCGCAGAAAGGACAAGTGATGATTTCTTCCGTTTCCGGTAAAGTCACAACAAGCCGTTTGGTTTGTTGAACGGAGATTTCTGTTTTTCGGCGTATTTTCACTTTTTTCACCTGTTCGCGTTTGAATAATGTTTCCGATTTTGGCTTGGGGCAAATTTTTCATAAATAAATTCTTGTTTTTAAGCTCAAAACTGCTTGTTTGTTCAGTCGAACTTGTTTAGAATCAGAAAATTCAAACCTCTCTTTATAATTGAATAATAAAGTAATCCATCTCAGTTTAATAAGTCTTGATAAAACTCGGATATTTTTCGGATAGATTTCGGATTTTGTGGAAAACAAGGAAACAAAAGAGTTATACGAATTCGGCGGCTTCCAATTGGATGTCCGAAATCATCGTTTGCTCAAAAACCGTGAAATCATACCACTGACTTCAAAGGAATTTGAGGTGTTGCTGATGCTCGTCAATCACGCCGGAGAGGCCGTTGGGAAAAATGCACTGCTGGAAAAAGTTTGGACAGATACATTTGTCGAAGAAGGAACTCTCACCCGCAACATCTCGTGGCTCAGAAAAAAACTAGCTCCCGACGGTGAAAAAATTATCGAAACCGTGCCGCGTTTGGGTTATCGATTAATCCCCGAAGTGCGGAAGGTCACCAAGGCTCCGATTATGATCTTTGAAGAGCAAATCAATCAAAAGATCACCATTGAAGAAACATTTTATATCGAAGATCAAACCTCACCGACAATCCCGCTTCAACTTCAACCAAAAGGAAAGAATAAATATTTTTGGTGGGCGATGGTGTTAGGAGTTTTACTCATTGCCTCAATTTCTGTTTTCACTTTTTTATATTTACGAAATTCAACAACTAAAACGATTATACTTTCCAAATCAATTCCTTTTTCGGGACTGTCGGGGCGGGAAAATATGCCTTCTTTTTCACCCGATGGCAAACAGATCACTTTTGTCTGGGACGGCGATCAGGGAAATTTTGATATTTACACCAAATTGATTGGAACAGGAGAGCCTTTGCGCTTAACCCGTGCGCCCGAAAATGATTTTTTTCCAGTCTTTTCGCCCGATGGCAAATCAATTGCGTTTATTCGCAACTATTTGAACAAAAGCGAAGTTTTTCTGATTCCGGCTCTGGGCGGAGTGGAACGCAAGATCTGTGAGCTTAATTCGATTTCATCAAGTTTAGCTTTTTCCCCTGACGGCAAAACGCTGTCGGTGATCGATTCTGACGCGGACAAACAACAATTTGGGATTTTTTTGGTTGATATTGAAACAGGCAATAAAAAACGGCTGACTACCCCACCGGAATTTGTTTCGGATTATGAAACAAGTTTTTCGCCGGATGGAAAAAAGCTGGCATTTCTGAGAGTTTTTAACAAACAAATCATCGAGCTTTTCGTTATTCCAATTGCAGGCGGCGAACCGCTGCAGTTGACACAAGATAAATCCGTCATTACCGGATTGGCTTGGGGTAAAGAGGGTAAATCCATCATTTTTGCCTCGCGCCGAACCGGAAATCAACTAAACCTTTGGCAGATTCCGGCAATCGGCGGCGAACCAGTAAGAATCGTCACCGGCGAAAAAAATGTAACCAATCCGGCAGTTTCGGCGGACGGAAAGAATATTGCGTTTGTCGAGGAATTGCGGGATACAAATTTATGGCAAATAGACTTTTCACAATCCGCCACCAAAGAACACAAATTAATAGTTTCTTCTCAGGCGGAACACAGCCCAATCTTTTCTCCTGATGACAAGAAGATCGCTTTTGCCAGCGACCGCACGGGTAATTACGAAATCTGGCTTTCAGATGCCGACGGCAAAAATCAGCAACAATTGACCCAAACGGGAAAATCAGCCGGTTCGCCCCGCTTTTCCCCGAACGGAAAAATGATTGCATTTGATGTCCAGGATGGCGAGCGAAGCGATATTTTTACCATTTCAGTTGACGGTGGAAAGGCAAACAAAATAGTTTCGCTCGAAACCAGAGCAATTTTGCCTTCGTGGAGCGCGGATGGTCAGTTTATCTATTTTACCTCAAATAAAAGCGGCAGTTATCAACTTTGGAAAATCTCAATTGGGGGCGGAGAAGCTGTTCAACTGACTAAACAAGGCGCATTTGAATCGTTTGCTGCACCCGATGGGAAATTTATCTATTACACCAAGGCACGCGGCGAAATGGGAATCTGGAAAATAACTACCGAAGGAAATGATGAAACTGCCGTCAGCGGACTGGAAGATGCAGGATTTTGGCGTTTTTGGGCCGTTACAAACGAAGGCATTTATTACGTTGCCTACGCCGCTAACCCTCCTTTTCAAATTAAATTGTTTGATTTTAAGACAGCAAAAACGAGCGAATTGATAACCACCGAAAAAACACCGATCAGGCTTTTTTCAGGTTTTGCCGTCTCCCCGACCGACAAAAAAATTATCTTTGCTCAATCAGACCTCAACAGGGCAAGTATTATGCTGGCTAAATTTCAAGATTGAGTCAGATTGTTGAAGTCTGTTTGTAAATTACACAGGATTAAGGTTGACATTACAATCAGCAGGAGGAAATGTAAAACCTGGAAACGTCAAGCAATTAACGTTGGCAGCTGACTGAGGAGCATACGGAGGTCCCGCACAGTTTGACAAAGCTTGGACGAGCTGGCAATTCACATGTAAAAGACAACCTGCCGGGCAAATCGTTGATCCCGCCGGAATGCAAGTTCCCAAAGGGGGACAAGTGCTACCACTGGCGGCATGTATTGATGATGGAGCAATGACAGAAGAAACGAGTGGCAAAGCAATCATCGAAGCCAAACCGACTTTTTTGATGATCTGACGGCGATTCAAACCCATAAAATTGATTACAAACTCTGAACCGTTTTCGAGCAAATTGTCCTTTTTTAACTGATCGAGAGCGAACCAGATAAGTTCTTCAGTGACCGGAGTTTTCAGCCGCTGGCTTATCAGGAAAGAAATTTCTGCGACTGAATTCTTTCCATCACAATATTGCCAGACTAACGAACTTGTTTTATTCAGACAAAAGGCTTTGTTAATGGCGAGGTCATAGACTAAAAGTTCGGATTTAATTTCCTGAACGACCAGATTCGACTTTCGGGCAATTGGGTTAATGTTTCGGTGCATAAATCGGTGGTTATCCTTCAGTTTGAATAATAACTAAATCTGAATAACGGCAACCTTAAACCAATTGAGAGGCAAACGTCTTGATAAAGTTCAGATATTTTTCGGATAAATATCGGATAGCCGGTAAAACGATGAAAAAAGTTTTATTTATTCACTTTTTGAAAAGCATAAACTAAAACGCCGTTGAC
>DAORIL010000198.1:0-9990 GCA_035438525.1 Pyrinomonadaceae bacterium | reverse complement strand
AAGAATGAAAAAATTGACCAATTTGCTAACCGATGTTTCTCTCTATGGAACAACTGAACTTTTGACAATCAGTGTTTCGTTTGGTTTTACGGATTTTGCCGATGCCTCAGAAATCGAAAAAGCCGTCAAATTAGCAGATGAAGAAATGTATCAAAACAAGCAAGAGCGCAAAACCAGAGAAAAGACAGCTAATTTTATCCCAAAGGATCAGCCACAAACTCGCATTTCTGCGTAAATTTAATAGTCTCAAGTCTCAAGTTTTAGGTCTCAAGTCAAAGGATTTTAACTTAAAATGACTTTGGGCTTGAGACTTGAGACAAAGGACTTATAGTCTATCTTTAAAAAATCCAATGACTTTTGCCCAGGCATCTTCGGCTGCTTCTTCGTTATAAACTTCGGGGCGTGTGTTGTTGCAAAAGGCGTGGTCAGCATCGTATTTGAGCGATTCGACCTCTAGTTCATATTTATCTGCTGCTGCCTCTAATCCGGCAACCTTTTCGGGATTGATCCATTTATCGTGAATTCCTGAGACAAAAACTACGGGAACGGATAATTTTTGCAAAATATCTTCCGGGGGAACATCTCCGTAAAAAGGCGCGGCGGCACTAATTCCTTCAAGTTCACAAGCGGCTCTCAGCGCATACGTTCCGCCCATACAATAACCCGAAATGCCAAAATGCGAGGCTCCGTAAACTTCACGCGCCTTGTTCATTGCGCTTTCGATAGTGTTCAAACCATCTTCAATTGCTAAACCATTCATCAATTTTGCCGCCTCATCAGGGCTGGTGGCCAAAATTCCGCGATAAAGGTCAGGCGTAACCGCGATAAAACCTTCATCGGCATAGCGTTGGGCAATATTTTTAATATTTTCGTTGATTCCCCACCATTCCTGAATCAGAATCACAGTTTTAGAATTATCAGGATTATCGGGCATTGCCACAAAAGCAGTAGTTGCACCGTTGGCAGTTTCAAATTGCAAAGTTTCAGTTTTCATACAGACTCCTTTTGAAATTTCGTATTTTTAGAGATTATAAACTTTTTAGCTTTTCAAGGTGAAATTTGGTCGCAAAACTTTTCTAAAAAGTGTTTGAGTGGTATAAAACAACAAACTATTTTCACCAAACTGAGGCAAATTATGAAAATTTCACGAAACTTTCTTTTGATAATATTGCTTATTCTTTCTGCAAATTTATCCTCTTTTTCACAAAACGAAAAAAGTCGCGAAAAGAAAAAATCCGAAACAGTAAAAATATCGACTATTCCTATTGAAGTTAAAGCAAATCTGTTAGTTGTCGATGCCGCCGAAGAATTGGTTGACATAAAAGCGGAAGACATCAAAATTTTTGAAGATGGAGTTGAACAAAAACTAACGCAATTTTTTAAAAAAGAACCTGTTTTAAATCTTGGACTACTTTTTGATAATTCCAGCTCAATCCGTGACAAACTTAATGAAATCAAGACTGCCGGAAAAATACTCGTAGCAAATTTGGGAGACAATGACCAATCTTTTATCGTTCGTTTTGTAAGTAGCGATAAAATTGAAATAGTCCAAGAATTTACAAATAACAAAATTCTATTGACCAAAGCTATTGACGGTTTATATATCGAAGGCGGACAGACTGCTCTTTTGGATGCTTTATATCTTTCGGCGGAAAAATTATCAAAACTGGAAAATCAAGATAAATCAAAGCGTTATGCCATAGTTTTGTTTTCAGATGCGGATGATAGGGACAGTTATTACAAAACAGATGAGGTAATGAAAAAGTTTGCAGGAACAGATTTACAAGTTTTTTTAGTATCATACGCCTTAACATTAAATGATAAAAAAACACAGAAAAAAGCTATTGAACTTGGTCAAACAATTACCTGGGAAACAGGTGGAGCTTTGCAAACACTTGCCCTAAAACATTCAAAAGACGATTTAATTAATGCGATAAAGGCAATTATTTATGAACTTCGTTCACAATACATCATCAGTTATACTTCAACTAATCAGCTTTTGGATGAAAAGCCTCGCAAATTAACCGTTCAAATCTCTGATAGCGAAAAAGGTGAAAAACGAACCGGAGTTATCAGAGAAAGTTTTATCGTTCCGAAAAAATAAAGGATGAAAATGTTAAAAAAATTAGTTGCAATTTTAGTATTTATTTCAATTTTTCTGCCGAATCTAATTTTGGCGCAAACCAAACAAAAAATTTCGTTATTGCTCTACAACGGTAAAGTTTTTACCGCTGACGAAAATTATTCGATGGCTGAGGCTGTCGCAGTTGATGGTGAGAAAATCGTTGCAGTCGGCACCTCAAAAGATTTGAAAGCCAAGTATCGAGCCGCTAAAGAAATTGATTTGCAGGGAAAACTGGTCACGCCCGGATTTAATGATGCTCACGTTCATTTTTTGCGCGGTGCGATTGCGCTTTTGAATGTTGATTTGACGGGAACAAAAACTCTGGAAGAAGCCAAAGCCAAAGTTGCCGCCAAAACCAAAACTCTGAAAGCGGGCGAATGGATTACGGGACGCGGTTGGGATCATACTTTGTGGGGCGGAAAATTTCCGTCAAAAAAAGATTTGGACGCAGTTGCGCCGAATAATCCGGTTTATCTCGTGCGCGTGGATGGACACGTCGGCTGGGCGAATTCGGCGGCGTTGAAATTGGCGGGAATTGCTGCAAATACGGCGAATCCGAACGGCGGCGAAATCGAACGCGATTCCAACGGCGAAGCGACGGGAATTATGAAAGAAACGGCACAAGGTTTAGTCGCCCGTTTTGTTCCTCCGCCAACTCCCGAACAATCCGTCAAAGGTCTTGAACTCGCGCTCGAGATGGCGAAAAAATATGGACTGACTTCAGTTCAGGATATTTCGGGTTTTGATGCAACCAAACTCTATCGTCAATTTTTACAACAGGATAATTTAACGGTTCGCATCACTGAAATGCAGACTTTTGATGATTCGATTGAGACTTTGAAAAAACAACGTGCTGAATTTGCGACATTCAAAGATAATCCATCCCGCCTTAAACTCGGTGCATTAAAAGGCTATGTTGACGGCACGCTCGGTTCAAAAACTGCTGCAATGCTTGAACCATTTACCGATGACCCGCATAATTCCGGCATCCCGCGCCGCCCGCCCGAAGAATTGACCAAAATGATTGTCGAACGTAGCAAAGAAGGTTTTCAGATTGCTCTTCATTCAATCGGCGATAAGGCAAATCGAATGGCGTTAGATGGTTTTGCGGCTGCGTTGCCTAAAGGAAGCATTGTATTTGCAGACAGAATTGTTTTAAGTCAGCCTCCTAATACGTCTCAATCAGGGGTAAGGCAATTACCTCGCCACCGTATCGAACACGCCCAAGTTGTTAATCCATCCGATTTCAAGCGTTTTGCCGAACTTGGAATTATTGCTTCGATGCAGCCGAGTCACGCCATTTCGGATAAGCGTTGGGCGGAATCTCGTTTGGGCGAATATCGGGTTTTGGGTTCTTACGCGTGGCATTTGATGCGGAGTTACGGCGTTCACGTTCCATTTGGAACAGATTTCCCGGTAGAGTCAATCAATCCGTATCGAACGCTTTACGCCGCCGTTTCGCGTCAGGACGAAGAAGGCTACCCTGCTGGAGGCTGGCAGCCGCAGGAAAAAGTCACAATGGCAGAAGCAATTCGCTGTCATACTTACGAATCAGCCTACGCCGAATTTTCCGAAAAAGAAAAAGGTGAAATCAAGGTTGGAATGTTTGCCGATTTGGTTGTTCATTCCAAAGATTTATTGACGATTGCGCCGAAAGAAATTTTAACTACCGAGCCGATTTACACAATTTTTAATGGCAAAATCGTTTATCAAAAATGATTTAACTAGGTTTGAGATAAAACAAAATTAAAATAGCCACAGAAGGCACAAAATTCACAAAAAGAAAAAGCAATAATTTTGTGTTTTTTGTGCTTTTTCGTGGCTCTTAATTCTTTTTCTTCTTACGGATCTTTAATTCTTTGTAAGTTGTTTCGCTGTCGGTTTCGCGGGTAAAAACGATTTCATCCGTCACGCCAATCACGATTTCGGCAGTTGTATAAATTTTACAGCCTTCGGTTAAATGTCCGCCGATAGTTTTGCCTGTTCCGTCAGATAAGGAAATGTGCAGATGAACTCCGTCTTGGGCAAGTGTTCCGACGAGCGAAACAATTTCAAATTTTCCATCAAACGAGGTCAAATCGCTCTTATCAGCCAACCGAATTTTTGTTTCTTTCAAACTGCCGACTGCGGTAATGATAAAACCTGAACTGATTTTATTTTCCCTGGTAAATTTTTCAAGTTCGAGCCGTAAATCCTGATTCGGACGCAAGCGCAAGGCATAAATTTTCATCTTTTTGGCACTTGCCTGTTCAACTTGTGCTTGAATTTGAAAAGTAAAAATGGTTAGTAAAGCTATCAAAAACCAGAGTTTATTTATTCGCATAATTTTGTTTTTGACAGCAGTATAGCTGATTACTGAGAAAAAAAGACAAGTCTCAAATCTCAAGCCAATAAGAAGCAATAAAAATTGACTTGAAATCTGAGACTTGAAACTCAAGCATTCAGAATTATTTTCCTGAATTTATCCGCACACCGCCATTGGTGGTGACCACACGAACAGGTGCGCCGCCGCCATTGATGTCGGTGTTGATGTTTACTCCCCGGCGAAAATCTTTTAATTTAACGGTCAATTCCAGATCACTATTGAATCCGCCGTTGACTGTTCCGGTTTCGAGATGGGCGGCAAAATTTTCCGGCATGGTTAAATTGATTCCGCCATTGGTTGTTTCGAGATTAAGACCCGCACCTTTCCAGGAATTACCCGAAAGTTTAGCGTTGACTCCACCGTTTTTGGTTCTGCCTTTGACGTTTCCGGCAACTTCTTTGACATTGATTCCACCGTTACGAGTTTCAAAATCCATATTACCTTCGACATTACCGATAGAAATTCCGCCATTATTTGCGGTTAATTTCAAATTTGTGTTGCGCGGAACTAAAATTTGATAAGAGACAGACCAATTTTTTTCGTTGATTGAATTTTCGGCTTGAACAACAGATCCGGTTTGAATTTTGATGTTTTGAGCAATTGAACGAACTTCGCTTTCCGAATCGCCCCACGTTTGCACACAAGCACGAATCAAAATATCAGAACGATTTTCGCCTTTAATGCTGATTCCGCCATTTTGTTTGCCGTCAACCGTTAAAAGCTCAGGCTTGGCAATAGTCATTTCGCGGACTTCATTAAAAGAAGGTCTGCCGCCCCAGTTTGAATAGTTTTGGCAAAATTCCCAATTTTTGTCCTTGTCTTTGTCCTTGCCGTTAGTGTTAGTCATCGGAACACACAGCACAAAAAGCAGTAAAAGATAAAAATAATAACGTAGTTTCATTTCAAAAAGAGCCTCCAGATTTTTGTAGAATTGTTTTTCTAATTAGATAAACACCACCCGTTTGAGTTTTGTGACAATATTTTTTTAAGTCTCAGGTCTCAGGTCTCAGATCTTAAGTCATTTAAGGTTGGAGTAGTTATCTAACTTCTTGATAAATAATGGAATAACTCACGTCTTAACTTGAGACTTGAGACTTGATACTTGAGACAAATAAATTTTTTGTCACAAAGTTACGCCTTGTGGTGTTTTCATTGTGTAAAACGAATTTACACCCTACGGAGCTTAATTATGAAAAACATCAAATCGGCGATTTTCGCTTTTATTTTACTTTCGTTTGTCGTTTGTCTGCCGCCTTCGACACCTGCCCAAACTATTACCGGCGAATGGAAAGCCAACGATTGGGATTGGAATTGGAATAACAAAAATAAAAATGTAGATAAAGACAAAGATAAGGATAAAGATAAAGACGATGATTGGGACAAAAATGATAATGACAAAGATAAAGTCCAATTAAATTTTCGCTATACCAGAAACAATGGAAGTTCAAATCACGGTTCAAGTTACGATTACAGCGAATTGCAGGGATTGACCAGAGATCAAGTCAACGGCTCAAATGTTGCAGTTAAATTCCGTCTGGCGCGTGAAGCCGGAACAATTGAATGTGACGGCACTTTTAACAACGGAAAAGGCTCAGGAACATTTCGTTTTACTGCAAATCCGACATTTGTCAGTGCCATGCAGAGTCGCGGTTATAACTTTAGTGATGAAAAACTTTTTTCGGCTACTTCTTTGAATTTAACTGTTGCTTTTGTTGATGATGTTAAATCGGCAGGTTTCAAAAACTTAGACATCGAAGATCTTTTCAAAGCCAAAATCTTTAAAATTGATTCAACTTTTATGAAAGAAATGGCGGCAACCGGATTTCCAAATCTGGATATGGAAGATCTGGTCAAGGCGCGAATTTTCAAAATTGATGCAAATTTTGTTAAAGATGTAACTTCAATGGGATTTGCCAAAGATTCGCTCGAAGGCTTAGTAAAACTCCGTATTTTCAAAATTACCCCTGATTTTCTGCGTGAAATGAAAGCCATCGGCTTTAGCGATTTGAACGTGGAAGACGCTACCAAACTTCGTATTTTCAAAATTACCCCCGAATTTATCAAAGATATGAAGGAAATGGGTTTTAGTAATCTAAATGTTGAAGAGGCTACTAAACTCAGTATTTTCAAAGTTACACCGGAATTCGTCAGAGATATGAAAGCCGAAGGGTTATCAAATTTATCGGTTGAACAAGCGACAAAATTGCAGATTTTCAAAGTTACTCCGGCTTTTATCCGGGAAATTAAAGGCGAAGGATTAACTAATCTTAAAGTCGAAGAATTAGTTAAATTGAAAATTTTCAAAGTTGATGCAGACTTTATTCGTCGCGCTAAAGCCCAACAAACCGGCAGTTTAGACGTAGAAGATTTAGTGAATATGAAAATTCACGGCAGAGTTCGCTAGGCGAAAAAGTAATAGTTAAAACCTTAACTATTATTCTCAGGAATTTCCTTCCTAATCCAACACTTGATGAGAGGTGAGCCGATGCTTTCCTCTCTTTTTTTGTGTTAAAATTTAGGTAATGGAAATTTTGGTCGCCCGCACACGAGAAGAAATCGAATCAGCTTACGAAAGACTTTCCCAAGCAACTGAGATTGGATGTGATACGGAAACTTCTTCGTTATCGGCGCGAAACGGCAGACTTTTCAGCGTGCAATTTTCGGATGGTGAATTTAATGTTTTAGTGCCGATTTCTGAAGGCGTTGCACTCGGAAGTTTAGCGCAACTGCTTGAATCACCTACAATTACAACTATTTTTCACAATGCCAAATTTGATTTAAGTTTTTTACAGGAAAACGGCTACACGGTGCAAAATGTTTTTTGCACGATGATTGCCGAAAAATTTTTGACCAAAGGAGCAGGACAATCCGTGTCGCTGGCTGAAACGCTCTATCGTTATTTTGCTGTTGATCTGGACAAGAGCCAACGCCAAAAATTTAACAAAAGTTGGGATGGAATCTGGACGGATGAATTGGTCGATTATGCGCTGGCAGATGTAGTTTATTTACCAAAATTAATGCAGGAACAAAAAGATTGGCTGAAAAAGTTGGGTTTGTATGAAGATTTTCAATGGCAAATTCAAAAAATATGACCTTAGACCTTTAACTTTTTTCAGCAAAAGGAGAACGAAAAATCCAAAATCCAAAATCCAAAATCCAAAATCCAATCGGCTGCCAAGGTTGGAATTATGCCGATTGGATAACCAGAGCAGGCGGCGAAAGCATTTTTTATCCTCGCGGGACGAAAGCCGGTGAGATGCTCGAAATTTATGCACAGATGTTTGATACGATTGAGGTTGATTCGAGCTTTTACGCGATTCCGCCAAGTTCAATGCTCGAAAATTGGTATCAAAAAACGCCCGAAAACTTTATCTTTTCGCTGAAGATGCCGCAAGCCATCACGCACGAGCGAATTCTGCATTCCGATTCATTTGAGATTCTGGAAGAGTTTTGCGAAAGGATTCAAATCTTAAAAGAAAAACTCGGAATTGTTCTCATTCAACTGCCGCCAAACCTTGAAGCCTCAAAAACAAACGCTCAAAATATGCGAAAGTTTTTGGCAAAATTGCCGAAAGATATTCGTTTTGCGGTGGAATTTCGCAATCGTCAATGGATGGTCAAATGGACCTTTCAGGAATTGCGAAAAAATCAGGTTGCGCTCTCTTTAGTTGAAGGCGAATGGATTCCACGCGATTTGATGTTTCAAACTATCGCCAATCCAACCGCTGATTTTAGTTACGTTAGATTTATGGGCGAGAGAGATTTAGAGCATTTTGATAAAGTTGTGCGTCCGCAAGATTCAAATCTGCAAATGTGGAAAGAAGAGCTTGATAAACTGCAAACCACACAAAATTTTATCTATTTCAGCAATTTTTACGAAGGTCACGCTCCCGCCAGTGCTAATAGTTTGAAAGAACTTTTCGCACAAGAAATTATCCCCCCAAGTATTCTAGAAACTCAAAAATCACTTTTTTAAAAGTCTCAAGTCTTAAGTCTCAGGTCTCAAGTCAAAGATCAAAAATCAAAGATCAAAGGTCAAAGGTCATCATTTGAAAACTTTTTAGGCGTTTGTTCGTAAAATAAACAAAGACTTTGAAGTTTTTTCAAAGACAAAAGAAAAAGGTGGAGTAGAAATTTTATAAAATGGCAATGTCAAAAACAGGGAAAACCATTCTAATTGTAGGTGGAATTCTTTTTGCGCTAGTTTTAGTGGCAATTATCGGATTAGCTCTTTTAATCGAATCGTCGGGTCGTCCTACCGTTTCGAGTAACAGCGTGTTGGTTTTGAATGTTTCGGGTGAATTACCTGATTATTCGTATGAAGACCCAACTGCAAGGATTTTTGGTTTTCGGCAACCGCAATCTTTTACCAGTCTTTTAACTCAGCTCCGCAAAGCAAAAGTTGATAGCCGGGTAAGTGCAGTTTTGCTCGAAGTCCAATTTCCGCAAATCGGCTGGGGCAAAGCGGATGAGCTTCGGGACGCAATTGCGGATTTCAAACAATCAGGTAAACCCGTTTATGCCTATATGGAAATCGGCTCAAATAAGGAATATTATATTGCTTCAGTTGCCGATAAAGTTTTTCTTCCGCCAACGGGCGATCTTTACGTTAACGGTTTTGCCGCTAATGTGATGTTTTATCGCGGAACGCTCGACAAAATTGGCGTTGAACCCGAATTTATCCAAATAGGTCCGAAATACAAAAACGCGCCTGACCAGTATCTTCGCAAAGATATGGGCGACGGACACCGCGAAGTGATGAATTCGATTCTCGACAGTTACTACAATCGCTATGCTCAAACAATCGCGGACGCACGCAAGAAAACTCCCGAAGATGTTAAAGCCTTGATTGACAATGCTCCCTATAATGCGGTCAAAGCCAAGGAATTGGGGTTAATTGACGGCACTTTGTATCGTGAGCAGGTTGACGAAGAATTGAAAAAACAACTTGGCTATAAAGAAACAGAAAAACTTCGGTCTATCGGCAATGGTGAGTATCGGGAAATCCGCGCAGATGAACTTGGATTAAACAATGGTCAAAAAGTCGCGGTTATCTATGCTTCGGGCGCGATTGTCGGCGGACGTTCGAATCAAGGAACTTTTGGCGGAACGCAAACAACAGGTTCAGATACCGTTGTTGATGCTATTAATGACGCGGCAGCTGACGATTCCATTAAAGCCATAGCACAACAGTTCCCCAATCTGAACAGGTTTGTAATGAAAGGTTCGGCACGAACTTCGGGTTCATCCGACATAAGCATTGGTTATAATATTCCGCAGGGCAGCGTAACCGTTACTGCCGGCGGGCAAACACTGGCGGAAGGAGTTGACTACGAAATCAACTATGATTTGGGAACGATAAAAGTTATCAACCAGGCAATACTGAATGCAGGCCTGCCGGTGCAGGTAAACTTTGAAAACAATGCAGCATTTGGCATACAGCAGCGGAATTATCTTGGGTTACGGTTAGATTATTTAACAAAGAATACATTAAAAGAAC
>DAORIL010000197.1:0-9995 GCA_035438525.1 Pyrinomonadaceae bacterium | reverse complement strand
ACCATTATAAAGCCGCAGCAAGCTGACGGGGTATTAAACCCAGAGCGAATAAAATATTTTGGGCAGCTATTAAACAAACCGTAGCTTTTTCCATTGCTTTCGTGTTTTTTGGAAATTACGGAAAACTAGTTTCTGTTCCGAATTGGATTTTTTTAGGACTACTGGGAGTTTTGCTTTCAATCTTATTCTTTTTACCAACTCAAATAGGAGAAATTCTACAGATAGGGAATACTTTTGAACACATTGCAAAATTAATTCTCTTTTGGACTGTGATGGATATTATAGGTTTCTTAATTTTAAGTTTCATTGCTTGTGCAGTTTTAGGGAGTTCTCATTTAATTATTTTCGGAATTTCAAAATTTTATGATTAAACTTTTTTACTTTCTACTTTTTACTTTTTGCCTTTTATTTTCTGTTTCCTGTTCTTCTAAAACTGAGGCAGAAGTAAAACCAAAAGAAACAGTTCCCCCAACTGAATTAATTAAACAGGCTGAAGCCCTTTTTGTCCAAAGAATTGATGTGGTAAAACTTCGCGAAGCTGTCAACACCATGGCAAAAGCCAGAAATCCTGACCAAAGAAATTTTGAAGTTGAATGGAAATTTGCCAAATACAACTACTTTCTTTCAAAACAAGTGACTGATGAAAAAGAAGCCGACAAACTTTTAAAAGATGGTTATTCGGCAGGATTAATTGCCTCACGGCTTGAACCAAATAAGCCTGACGGATATTTTTGGGCAGGCGCCTGTCTGGGTGAACAATCGCAGCGAAGTCCTTTGACAGTGGGCATCAAATCAATTGGCGAACTTCGCGAACTAATGGGTAAAGTCATCGAAATCCAGCCTGATTATCAAAATGCCAGTGCTTTTGACGGACTGGCTCAGATTGAAATGGAAACCCCGTTGACTGGCGGCAGTCCCGAAAAAGCGGTTGAATATTTAGAAAAAGCACTTACTTACGAAAAAGAAAACGGCTATATTTACTTGCATCTTGCCGAGGCATACTTAGCTGTCAAAAAGCCCGCTGAAGCGAAAAAACAGCTTGAATTTATCTTTAAGATCAAGCGCGACCCCGAGTTTGAAGTTGAACGAATCGAAGTTGAAAGCGAAGCGAAAAAACTGCTAAATTCGAGATTTTAGAATCTGTAACTAATGGTAAATCGTTTTTAGTTTATAAATTCATTGCAAATTTCCAAAATAAACATTAATAACAATTAACCATTAACTCTCTTTTTTCTCTTGACAGCAAAGGGCTAAACCTATAACTTATCAAATAATAGCGGTTCAAATTAAAAACCACACAGTATTTCATAATGCTGGCTGAAATTGTGATTGGAGAAAAAATAGAATTAAATTTACCCAGTTTGCTCGAATCGGTGGACCAAGCCGCTTCAGAGGCGGAAACCTTTGCGCGGCAAAATGGATTTGATGATGCAGCACTTTCAGCAATTGATATGGCGGTGCGTGAGGCAGTTGCCAATGCTGTCAAACACGGTAATAAATTGGATGAAACCAAACAGGTCGAAATAGCTTTCAGCAACCTGCAAAAAGGTCTGGAAATTACGGTTAGAGATTTTGGAAAAGGATTTGATGTTGATGAAGTCCCTGATCCAACCAATCCCGAAAACCTCTTGAAAGCCAATGGTCGCGGAATTTTATTTATGCGGGCATTTATGGAAGAGGTTGAATGGCACAATCACGAAAAAGGCGGAACCATTGTTAAAATGTGTAAATTACGATGAAAGTTTAAAAGTTAAAGTGTGAAAAAGTGAAAAAGATTAAACTTTTATGAAATAAAGTTAGCAATTTGATAAATAAGCAGCCTTTTGAACCTTTTCACTTGTAAACTTTTCTACCTTTTTATACTTTTGCATTTTCACTTTTTTGAATTTTCGTTTAAAATCTGCAATCAAACTTAATTAATTAACACGAGGAGATTAAAATGGCTGAACTTAACATTTCTGAACGTCAAGCGGGAGATATTACGATTCTCGATATGGACGGCAAAGTAACGATTGGTGAAGGAAGCGTTGCGCTTCGGAATACCATTCGCCGTCTGCTTGGCGAAGGTAAAAAGAAAATTCTTCTTAACTTAGCTGGAGTCGGCTACATTGATTCAAGCGGTATTGGTGAACTGGTTTCGAGCTTTACTGCGGTCAATAAAGAAGGCGGACAACTCAAACTTTTGAATTTAACGCAAAAAATTCAAGATTTGCTCGCAATTACCAAATTATTAACCGTTTTTGATGTTTTTGAAAACGAAGGCGAAGCCCTCAGCGGTTATAATTAAACTGAACGAGTGTTGTCTGAAATAAAATTGCTCCAAGTCTTTTTGCAAAAAATAAAAGGCTTGGACTTTTCGTTTTTGTAAAGGCATCTTGAACTATAAAAAAAGCATCTTTAATTACAGTGCAAAGGCGTAAAAAATGTAAAGAAAATCTAATCGTAGTCCCCCTTGATTCTTTGTAGTTTTTACGTCCTTTGCCTTGATTTTAGAAACTATTCGCTAAATATTTTTGATTAATTTCACCGATTTTAGTGATTTAGATTGATTGATTTATCTACAGATTCTTAAGAAGTATCAACGCACAATGAAAAAAGTTTTATTTTTTACCCTGATTTTAATTTTTGCACACGCAATTTTTGCCCAAACACAACCAAAGAATTTTGATCTTACTGAATATGGAGTCAAAATCGAACCAGATAAGCGTTTAATTGCCGTGATGATTGCGCTTGAAGCAGGCGGAATGGATACTCCGTTAAGCAAAAACGGTAAGGATTTTCGCCCGAAACTCCAACAGGATCTAAGCGCAATGGACGAAAATTTACGAACCAGACTTATGGCTTTTGTCAGCAGTTATAAATCAAGACATTCCAAAGCCACCCCCGGTGAACTAACTGCACCTTTTGTTTCATTGGCGTATGCACTGACTCCTGCACCCGAATTTTATGCTCCGCCCAGAGCCACTGATTTGCCTGATGATTTGCTCGAAGTGCTTGATTTTGCACCGCTTGTCAAAGAAGTTTACAACAAGCCATTTGTCCAATCTAATTTTCCTGCCTATTTGCAAATGTATCAAACCGAAGGCGAAAAAATGCAATATTCCGCGTCTGAGATGGTAACTAGTTTGTTGGATTATCTTCATACCAGACCGGAACTCGTCTATTTTGAACGGGTTGAAACCCAAATTCCCGACCCGAACAATCCTAAAAAGACGGTTAAAGGTTATCGAAAAGTTGATAAAGAACGGCATTTTTATATTGTTCCAAATTTGTTGGCAACTGCCGGAACGGTAAATTTTCGTAATATTCGTGACGATTATTATGCGGTTGTTCCGCCAAATACAAATTTACGAAATTCAGAGGCACGGCGCGGCTATTTGCAGTTTATTCTTGACCCCTTGATTTTGAAAAATGGGAAAGAAATAGCCCAACTTAAAGATGGGATAAAAAGTTTATTAGATGACCGCCGAAAAGAAGGTGCACAGGTTTCGCCTGATGTTTTCTTGGCGGTTTTACGCTCGTTAGTAGCGGCGGTGGATGCCAGAGAACTAGAATTTCAGAGAATCCAATTTGCAACCGTTAAAGCCCGTCAAAAAATCGATCAAGCCAAGGATGCAGCTGCCAAAAAAGCAGTTTCGGACAAATTAACTGCTGATAAACAGGTCTTTGCCGATGAAACAGCTTTAGAACTGGCTGATGCCTATCAACGTGGTGCAGTCCTTGCCTTTTATTTTGCCGAACAATTAAAAGGCATTGAAGATTCAGGCTTTGACATTGCGGGTTCACTACGGGATATGATTTTGGCAATCGATCCTGCTAAAGAAAAAGATCGTTTGGCACAGACTGCAGAGGCTCGAAAACGTGCCCTCACTGCGCGTGAGGAACGTAAAAAACAAACAGCTCAATTGGCAGTCAAAAATGAAGCTGCCTATCAACGGGCAAAGGTGCTGAAAGTAAAACTTGAGGAAGTTGATAAGGTTATTGCCGCCAAAGATTTTCCGGAATCCACCAATCAATTAAACAAATTGCTCGAAGAGTTCCCGGACGAAGCCTCTAGCATTTACTATTCGCTCGGTCGGGTTGCCAGCCTTTCCGCTCAGGGAACTTTTGACGAAACCTTGCGCAACAGTCGACTCGATACAGCTCGAACTTTTTACATTAATGCCATCAATTCTTCTAATGACGATACCGATCCGGCGTTGATTCAACTTACTTATGTTGCACTTGGTAGGATCTTTGAATTTTATGAAGAGAATAATATTGCCTATCAAATCTATCAAACAGCAACTAAATACGGCGATCTCAAAGGCGGAGCTTATAGCGATGCGGTTGCAGGAATCAAACGATTGTTAGAACCTAAAAAACCACAAGAAAAATAATGAGGTCAGCAGTTTTTACCATCATTTTTATTTTATTAGCAACAGGCGGGAGTTTTTCACAAACGAGGAAAACTCCCGCAAAAGCCGCTGCTAAATCGTCTTCAACAACAGATACCAAAAACCCGATCGAAATTCCCGAAAAAGATTGGAATCAAATCCTCAAGACTTTAGAAGATGAGAATTGGAGTTTAGCGGTCACCATCATTTCTCAATCACTTACCAAACTTAAAATCGAAAATGACAAAAAACAACTTTCCCGACTTCATTATTTTTATCTCTACGCCTTAAGTGGAAAAGTATCTCAAGGAAAAATGACTTTTGATGAGTTGGAAAAAGTATCGGATAGCTTTATCGGAAAAGACTTTTTAATGCCGCCGCGTAAGGTTTTAGCTGATTGTAAAAAAGCTCTGAATTATATTTGTTCGCTCAAAGATTATTCCCAGACTTTGCGTTTTACCGCTTCAAATAAGGCTTTCGACTCAATTCATTCGTTTGAATATGTAATGCTTCCCGAGAAATTTGACGTGGAAAAATTTAACGGGATTGAAATAGTTTTAGGTGGAAAGCTTAAAAAAGCCGAATTTAATCCAAAAAAAGAATCCTCCTGGATAATGCGGCTTTATTTTGATAACGGAACGACTCAGACTGCCTACTGATTTTATTTCCGATACAATTTCGGATAATGAATTGAAGCGGTCGCTAATGCCGCTAATGTCAAAAAGAAAAATGCATTCGAAGGTGTTCTGAGCGGAAAATCAAAGAAACTATGTATGACGATCCCAAAACATCCGGCTAAGGCTCCGATGGCTACTCCGCGCCGAAAACGGTCATTACTCCGATTTATCAGTCTAAAACTCTTCCAAAAAAGTATCGCGATAAAAGCAACTACACAACCAAAACCTAAAATGCCCGCATCAGCCAAAATCTGCAAATAATCATTGTGGGATTGTTCAACTCGCAGAGTTCCATTCCAAGTATCATATTTGGTAAAAGCCGTTCCAAATGAATCTAAACCTGTCCCAATGATCGGATTGTCTTTAATGATTTGGAGCGTAGTTTGCCAAAAATGGAATCTGCCCATACTAATATCCTCTTGTTTAGCAACCCCGGTGCTCCGTAATAAGGCACTGTCACCACCTAAAAATAAGGCAAAACCAACGAATACCAAAATTAAGGCTAAACTTCCGCCAATCAACAAGAACTTCCTTTTAAGCGAGCTGCGTGAAGATTCTCCCGCTTGATTTTCATGACGTGATTTTATTAAGAGATGAAAAACCGTTACAAAAACAATTACCCCTAGCAAACTAACCAAGCCGCCTCTTGATCCGGTCAATAAAATCCCGCCTCCCATCAAAATAATTGCAATTAATAATAAGAGGAGTTTGTCTTTTTTTGCCGCTTCAGTAAAAAGAAGGCTCAATGACAATCCTAAGGTCATTTCCATAAAAGCGGCGAAATGATGTTTATTGATAAATGAAGCGAATGGAAACGCATTCTCAACCTTTCGCAAACCGTAAATAAATTGTTCTTGGTCTGTGGTCTGCCCCATCCATTGAATAATTCCGAAAAATGACCAAAATGAACCGAAAATTATGATGGTGTATGCTGTTCGACGGAGCCGTTTTTGGTTAGTTATATAAGCCAAAACTGCTGCAAAAAAGACAAAATAAATAACAAGTTGAACAACTGCCAACCGCGTTATATTCGGATCAACTGAAAGCGCACTACTAACAGGAATCGAAAGTAAATCAGGGGAAAGTCCAAGGCTTCGGAGCGGAAGAATTTGAATAATACCAATCAAAATCAATCCCAAGACAGGAATTTGTAATCCATTGTCGCAAAATCTAAACTCTTGATTCAAAAATGAATCTAACATCCACAAAACGCCTAACAGACAGGTTCCGATGGAAAGAAAACCCAACGCCCAAGTCTCAACTGAACCATAAGCAACGGTAGCAAAAATAAGAATGACAAAAAACCAGATAAAAATTAAACCGCTCACCCGCGAAGGCTTTTCATCCACTAAGGTTGCGTCAAACCATTCTGAAGAGTTTGTAGTTTCGATACTATTATTTTCTTTCATTTCTTTTAATGATCTTTAATTTTAGACCTTTGATCTTTGATTACCCGTAAAAAAAATCTTTGTAGATAGCCCAAATCTATCGAATAAAAAGGAAATCAAAGGCAAAAGTTCAAAGGTCTAAAATCTATTTCAAACTTAAATCATCAAACCAAACTTTTCCCGAAATCGGGCAAAGATTTTGTTTGCAAGGCACTTTTACCAATCTCAAAATTACTGCTT
The DNA here is from genome assembly GCA_035438525.1 of Pyrinomonadaceae bacterium. Classification (GTDB taxonomy): domain Bacteria; phylum Acidobacteriota; class Blastocatellia; order Pyrinomonadales; family Pyrinomonadaceae; genus JAIBCC01. The sequence continues at coordinate 3,314 of DAORIL010000197.1, read as the reverse complement.
GAGTAGTTGAATTCGTAGTAAAATCCGCGTTTAATGCAGTCCAATTAGCCATTGTTTGCACAGTTTCATTAGTCGAAGTCAAGACTTTGCCATCAGCAGCATCAACTATTTCCCATTTTAAACCTGACAGTGCTTTTAAATCTGAGCGGTAAAAAGCCTCAAACTTATAGCTTTTTCCACTCTCGACCACAATGGTTTGCTGGACAGTCCGGTTCTCTTGTCCGGTGTTAGAATTAAAGAGAATTATTAAACTTCTTTCGCCGCTATGTTTTTGACTTCCGTCCAAACTGATTTGCGGTTGAGCTCCTTCGCTGATTTGCCAATCAAATGTTCCGGCACCTGTCGGTGGAACATTCTTTTCAAAATCGCCGTTATAAATCGCACCAATATTGAATTTTTCAGCAGTTCCACCATTAATTTGAGTTTGTAAAGCCAGAACTTGCCGAAAACTTTTAGCTTCCATAAAGATGGCTAAAAGTTCCTGTCCATTAGTTTTATATTTAGTTGATTTTTCTTCGTCAGGAACCGAATTCCAGAAACTAAGAGCTTCATCGAATCGTTTTTGCTTGGCTAAAAATGGAGCCAGTGCAGCCTTAATAGGAATAGAATCTCCTATTTTTTGAGAAATAATGCCGACATCTCCGTTAAAAATTTGCCAAGTCATATTAACTGCAGGATTGGCATAGGTTGGGTTTCCCTCAACCGCTTTCCGAATCTCTTGATAGGCTTCTTCATCATTTCCCTGTCGCAAAAGCTGATTGCCCAAAACCCAATGAACCTGTGAATAATTTGGGGCAAGTTCCAGTGCTTTGCGTGATGCCGCAACTGCACCTTTACTGTCCCCGCTTTGTTCACGAATTTTTCCCAAACTGAGCCACAGGCGATAATCGCTCGGTGAAACGCTAACTGCCTTTTCGTAACTTGCCAGAGCTACCGGCAGATCTTCGGGAGAAAAACTTTTTTCGTTCAGATATGCCAATGAAAAATAGGATTGCGGATCGTTCGGAGCCATTTGAATTGCTAGTTCGGCAAGTTCTTTAGTATCAGCGTGTTGAGCGATCATATTACCGAATGTCCAGTTAAAGGAGAAATATCCGGCTAAGAGAATCAGAATTGCAAGAATTATTGGTAACAGGCGCAATAACAAGGAGTCTAGTGAAATCGATTTAATCATTATTTTATTTCATCACTCAAAATCAATCGGCTCAATTTTGAGCAAAGCCCATTTTAGAGTTACGTCTGCAATTTCGCAGACTTCTTTAATTTCTTTTATCCTACCCCTTGAAATTTTTCGACTGGAGATTAAGATTTCAGCAATTTTGTTGCTTTCACAGATTTGTAAAAGTGAACCATTTCCACCAAAAACCTTTAATCCATGGATTACTTTATCTTTTTTCAGCGGGTCATCATCAACAAAACCAACCGGATTATAATTCCAGTCAATATTATTTTGAAGTTCGCGTAAAACAAGTTCCCCACCATCCCCTGCTCCGTAGATCAAAACCTTAATCCCTTCTTCGTTCATCGGAAGGGGTAAAGCATGTCGGAAAAGGCGAAAAGCAATCCGGCTCCCAGCCAAACCCAAAAATAAGAGCAAGGCATCCAGAATAAATACTGTCCGCGAAAACCCCTGAAAACGATAGGCTAAGAGAACTGCCAGAATACTTAAAATTGAACCAAGAATTACACCTTTGGAAAAAGTAAAGAAATCACGGATGCTGGTATATCGCCAAATCCCACGATAAACCCCAACTGCTAAAAATGCAAATAATTTCAAAACAATCAGAATCGGTAAGGTTTTGATGAACAAATTCCAAGTCTCAATATTCTGTTCAAACGGTCCAAAAATAAAAAGATATGCACTATAGTAGGCTAAAGAAATTAAAAAGGCATCAAGCACAATTTCAAAAACGCGCCGTTTATGAGAAAGATTGAGCAAAAATCCAAATGCCACATTATCTTTGAGGGCAAGGTCTTCTTCTTGTTCCTGATAAACCTTAACTTTGGCGAGATAAACTCCGATTATAGTTAAAATAATGATGAAACCTGCAATTAAAGCTATACTTTGAGTAAAATGTAATTCTCTAATCAGCAAGGAAAGGCATCCTGCTAAAATAGCAAAACCATAGAGCATCAACACTGCCGACCGTTCCGATAATCCGAGCGCAACTAAACGGTGTGAAGTATGGTCGCGTCCGCCTTGGGAAGCTTTTCGCCCCCAAATTTTTCTTAAAATAGTGACAAAAGTCGTATCAAAAATAGGAACAAAAAGTATCAAAGCGGGAACGGCTAGAACTAATAAAATTCCGCGGGAACGACCACCGACTTCGGTTAATAAAACCGAACCTGCCAGATAAAACCCCACAAACATCGACCCACAATCGCCCATAAAGATCGAAGCAGGATTAAAGTTAAAAACCAAAAAGCCAAGTAAAGCTCCGATAAAAATTGAGATTAAAATGACCTCCTGGGATTGCCCGCTGGCAGCGAATCCGAGCGCCAGAGAAAATGCGGCAATGGTCGAAATTCCAGCGGCTAAGCCATCCATATTGTCGAGCAAATTGATTGCATTGGTTATTCCAACTAACCAAAATGCAGTTATACAAAGATTTATGATTTGAGAATTTGTCCAGGGTGGAATTAAAAAGGTGTTTGCAGCTTCGGGATGTAAAGTGGCTAAAGTAATGCCCCCCGTTAAAATCATCGAAACCCCAATGATTTGCCCAAATAATTTTTGGTAAGGTTTAACATTGACTAGATCATCAATCAATCCCACCAAAAATAACCAGGTGCTACTGCCCAAAATGATCAATGATTCCGTATCTTGTTTAACGAATAAAAGTGAAATTAAAACTGTTGGAAGAAAAATCGCAACTCCACCCAGCATTGCGGTCGGCTTTTTATGCCAACGATCTGATTTGGGTTTGGCAATGAATCCATATCGTCTCGCCCCTTCGCGCACCAAGTAAGTAACTAAAACGGCTACCACAAAAGTAATAGCTCCATAACCAAATGGATTGATATTTAGCTCAAACATTTATTTTCTTGGGCGCAAAATTTTCTTAAAATTATAGCTTGGTTAGTCAGAATTTCAAACAGATAATTAGGCTAATTTATGGCGTTTGTTGAATTTGGCAATCCGTTCGGGATATTGTTCTAAAAGCATTTGATAAACTTCGGAAATGTCAGCCACCATTTTTTCTGTCCTAAAATTGGGGTCAACATGGATTTTACCGTTTTCACCCATTTTTTTCCGTAGTTCGTCATCGCTCAGAATTTTTGAAATCTTTTCAGCTAAGCCAACCGAATCATAC
>DAORIL010000196.1:0-9998 GCA_035438525.1 Pyrinomonadaceae bacterium | reverse complement strand
GAATCTTTATGCTGAGTCAATCCCATCGCCCAACAAGTGATAATTCGTTTGGAATTTTTGATAAGTTCGGCGGCGTTTTTGATTTGTTCAAACGTCAATCCACATTGTTCGGTGATGTCGTTCCACGAAACTTTTTGCAGCAATTCGGCAAACGATTCAAACCCGAAAGTCTTTTCATCAATGAATTTACGGTCAATTACTGTGCCATCTTCAATCAACAATTTTGACAAACCTTTCAAAAAAGCCATATCGGAATTGATGCGAATCGGCAGATGCAAATCAGAAAGTTGAGTGGGTTTATTTGAAAGCAATCTGAACCCAAAACTGAAAAAATTGTCTTGCGGATTCGGGTTGACGAAACCAAGCAAGCCGGCTTCGGGTAAAGGATTGACGGAAATAATTTTCGCGCCGTTATGCTTCGATTTTTCGAGTGTCGAAAGCATTCGCGGATGATTCGTGCCGGGATTTTGTCCGATTATCAAAATCAAATCGCATTCGTCAAAATCGTCCAGCGTGACTGTTCCTTTCCCGATTCCGATTGTTTCGTTCAACGCCGTTCCGCTTGATTCGTGACACATATTTGAACAATCGGGCAAGTTATTTGTGCCGAACATTCGGACGAAAAGTTGATACAAAAAAGCGGCTTCGTTTGAGGTGCGCCCCGAAGTGTAAAAAATTGCTTCATCGGGCGAGTTGAGAGAATTTAATTCTTCGGCAATTATTTTGAAAGCGTCTTGCCAAGTAATTGACTGATAATGAGTTGCATCTTCTGCTAAAAACATCGGTTCGGTAATTCGACCTTGAGCATTGAGCCAATAATCAGAGCGTTCGGAAAGTTCAGCAATACTGGTTTGAGCAAAAAAATCAGGCGTGAGAAGTTTTTTCGTAGCTTCGTCAGCTAGAGCTTTTGCGCCATTTTCGCAAAATTCGGCAAGTTTTCGCTCGTGCGGATTGTCCGCCCACGCACAAGATTGGCAATCGAACCCATCGAATTGATTGATTTTGGCAAGTCCGTGAGTCGCGTTTGCCACGCCCATTTTGCTAATCGCATTTTTTGTTGTCAAGTAGGCAGATTTTAACCCAGCGGCTTTTTCCGCAGGTTTGGAAACGCTTAAATCTTCAAATTCTTCGGGCGTTTCGGCTTGGACTTTTAGATTGCTCATCAATTATACCTTACCAAATTGTTTGGATATTTTGTAAGGCTTGAATTTTATGGTCTTTGGTAACTAGCGGTAAATTCAGATGCAAAGCGGTGGCGGCGATAATTCGGTCGGGCATATCGGGAACAGTTGTTCGAGAAATTTGTGATAAGCTATCGGCTATTTCGACTGTTAATCCAATCGGCTTTAATTCGGCATTTGGGTTGTTCAGGCGAGATATAATCCGACTCAATAATGCAGGTTGAAATTTATTTTTCTCAATTAAATAGGTTATTTCAACCAAGGAAATAGTTGGCACAAATACATTTCCTCCACTATTCGCCGTAGATATAAAAAGATTCTTAGCAGTCAGAGAAAGTTCGCTAGAGTTTAAAATATACCAAATCAAACCGTGAGTATCGGTTATACAATCACTCATTTTTGCTCCTTGCCATAAAACTCCTCACGCGGAAAATTTGCCCACATTTCTTTTCTTGCCTCGTCAATATCCGCTGATGTAATTTCAATGCCTAAATCCTCGCCAATACCCAAAGATATTTGTCGCTTTGGCTTTGTTGCTAATTTGGTTTCCAAAAACTCTATAAAATGAAGTGCCTCTTCTTTTAAATTTGGCGGAAAACCTTTAACTTTTGCAAATATTACTTCTTCTGATGTCATAAAAATTACCTCACAAAATGAATTTTAACACAATCTTTCGCCCCCACAATAAATATTAAAACGATTGTCGCGGACAAATCCAACCAAAGTCATTCCAAATTCTTTGGCTAATTCAACCGCCAAACTCGAAGGCGAACCGACTGCTGCTAAAATTGTAATTTGCGCCATCAAAGCCTTTTGCACCAATTCAAAACTTGCCCGTCCGCTGACCAATAAAATTTTATCGGACAACTGCGTTTGGTTGGCTAAAAACTTTGCACCAATGACTTTATCAAGCGCATTGTGTCGTCCAACATCTTCGCGCACAATCTCCAAATCCCCGTTTTCATCAAACAATGCCGAAGCGTGAAGTCCACCTGTTTCGTTAAAAACAGTTTGAGATTCTCGCAAAATCTCGGGTAATTGATGAATTAAATCGGCTTGGATTTGTAAATTTGATTCGATTTTTTTGACACCGGTTTGTAATGCTTCTATCGAACTTTTTCCGCAGACACCACAGCTTGAACTGGTATAAAAATGCCGCTCAAGTCGTTTGAAATCTACTTTTACATCTTTTTGCAAATCAACCCGAACTGTATTTTCAAAACCTTCTTTGCCAATCTTTCCGCAATGTTTTATTTCTTTAATTTGTGAACTATTTTGTAAAATCCCTTCAGTAAAAAGAAAACCCGCCGCGAGTTCAAAATCATGGTCGGGTGTCCGCATTGTGATTGAAATTGCTTTGTGAGTGAATTTTTCTTTTTCGTAAAATCCGAGCCGAATTTCTAAAGGTTCTTCAACCGCTAAAACGTCTGTTTCATTGCAATTATTTTCATTAGCAATAACTTTTTGAACGGAAATTTTAGCCAGACTTTTCATAAAAACAATTATCCACGAAGTAGCACTAAGTTTTCACGAAGTTTTTTTCTTATTGAATTTTCCTTCGTGATTTCTTCGTGTTCTTTCGTGGATGTAAACCTTAATCCGCCGGAAGAATCATTCCGCGACATTCGCCAAAGCCAATGCGTCTGAAACCTTCGCGTTCGCAATAGCCTTTCATAATGATTTCGTCGTAATCTTCCAAAAATCTGCGGGTTTCGCCGTTTGGCAATTCGATCGGTTCTTTGCCGCGCCAAGTCAGTTCCAACAAACAACCTCGTGCGTCTTTTTCTTTGCCCGAAACTGTTCCCGAAGCCATCAAATCGCCCGTTTGCAGGTTGCAGCCGTTTGAAGCGTGATGCGTGAGCATTTGGGCAAAAGTCCAATACAAATCTTTGGTATTAGATTTGGAAAGCAAAAACGGTGCATCGCCTTCATCGCGCATTTTTTTCGTTTGCAGATAAACTTCTAAATTGATGTCTAACCCGCCAAACTGTTGATTTTGTTCGGAATAAAGATGCGGCAATGGCTGCGGATCGCCTTCGTCACGCACAAACGCATTGGTGCGAAACGGCGCAAGTGCTTCCATCGTTACCACAAACGGCGAAATTGTGGTCGCAAAATTTTTCGCCAGAAACGGTCCAAGCGGCTGATATTCCCAAGCCTGAATGTCACGCGCCGACCAGTCATTAACCAAACAAAGTCCGAAAATATGTTCTTCGGCATTTTCAATCGGAATCGTTTCGCCCATTTGATTGCCTTTGCCGACGAAAAATCCGACTTCCATTTCGTAGTCAAAATTTTTGCAGGGAATATAAACCGGCGGCGCATCGGCATCGGCTCGATTTTGCCCTTTCGGACGTTTGACATCCGTTCCCGAAACTACGATTGACGAAGCCCGTCCGTGATAACCAATCGGAACCCACTTATAATTAGGCAAAAGCGGATTATCAGGACGAAACATTGCTCCAACATTGGTTGCGTGAAAAACTGAGGCGTAAAAATCGGTATAATCGCCGATTGAAAGGACTGGAAGTGTAAAATCAACTTCGTTTTGAGGAATTAAGTTCTTTTCTACTATCTTTCTGATTTTTGGTTCTGCTTCTATCTTCAAAGCATCAATCAGAATCATTCGCAAGAAACTGGAAAATTTTACGTCCTCTTTTATAAAAGGTGAGTAATTGAGCGAAGCTAAATCATGATAATCATTCTCAAATTCGTCACTAAACAAACCATCTTCATAACATCTCTCTAAGTCAAGAATTTGATTCCCGATTGCTACTCCAAATCTAGTTGCGTAATTTCTTCTTCGTCCAAACTTAAATCTTACAAAAGGTAAATTTTGAATCGGAAAATCGGTGTTCGGGTCGTTGGCGGATTCAACCCAACTTTTCAAGTTAATATCGTGTGTTTCGTTAATTTCGTAAGTCATAAAATCAATTTAGCCACAAAGATGCACAAAAAGCACAAAAGGAAAAAGTATTTTGTGAATGTTGTGCCTTTTCGTGGCTATTTTTTACAATAATCCTATCCCCTGCAAATCCTCAATCGGTTCTAAAAATGAGCATGAACCAAATGAGATCGCATTTTTCTGGCGTGTCAGGGTTACGGTCAACATCGAAAGATTTTGATCCATCCAGCTTATTCTGTCTTCTTCAAACTGGATATTTTCGCTTTCATTTTCATTCATTATTCGATGGACAAAAAGATTATTTAAATCCTGACGCAGAAAACAGGCTGATAAAAACAGATTAAAAAATCCGTGCATGGTGCCGATCGGTGCGTTCGGTTCATAAGTTAAAGGTTTGGTGCCGCGAATCGGGTGATGCAATCCAGCGGTCGCTTTGAAAGGAACATTTGCCGCAACGCAGACTCGCATAAACTTAATAATTGCATCAGTTGATGGAAAAGCATCTGTAGTAACTCCGCCTGTCCGAAGTTTTGCTCCTTTTCTCGTAATAGCTAAAGCGGTAATAAAATCAGCTAGAATATCATTTGGCGGAATTTCAAAATAAGCCGTTAATTCGCGCGGTAAGATTTTGGCGGCTTCGTTAATTTCGGCAGCTTTTTCGACTTTGATTTCAATTGTATCGATCTTTGCTCTGCCTTCGTATTCCAAATTAAATTCTGCAACCAAATCGAGCGTTTCCTGCAAATCATCAGTTGCCAAAACGCTCAAACGCCACGGATTTTTCCCATCTAAAAACGTTTCAGCTTCATATGAAAATTCGTCCAGTCGGCTAACCGGAACAATAAAACGTCCGAGCATCCAGGCGTGTTCGCTCTTTAAATAACGGTCAAAATTTGAGACGGCAGTCGCCATCGTTACTTGGGAAGGCGGAAAAAGTCCGGCGTAATCAATAATTTCAGATAGTAAAACTTTTAGGGAATTGGTCATTTGGATAATATAGTTAATTGAAACTTCAATAATTATTATCCAATAATGAGAATTATTTAACAACCATTAATTTTTTTTAACTATTACAAACATTAGTAATAGTTTTTACACATAATTAGACAAGAAGAATTTATTTTGGATGCGGCTGAAAGTCCTGATTGCTATAAGGTGGTGTAGTTGGTTGTTTGACCACATTAAAACCAAAATTAGCAGCAACGTGACAACCATTACAGCCATTAGTCATCAATTGAAACGCTTTACCAAAATTGGCTTTATCCTTGTCTTCAATTGCCTTTCGCATTTGCTCTAACGGCTCGTTCATATACATCGGAATCATTTCAGTGGTTGGTTTTGGAAGAGATTTATGAGTCGGGTGAAAATTTTCGACATCTTCAAAACCTTCGACCAATTCGTCTAATTCATAATCGGCAAGATCCCAATTTTGTGCTTCTCCGGCAAAATAAAGTTTAGCGTGACGGATCTGGTTTAAACTCATGATCTCCCCTAACCCCGGCTTAAACCCTTTGTCCTCCAGTTCTTTAACTTTTTTGGTAAGCTCCTCGTTTTTCGTATGTAATTCGGAAATTTGACCGGAATTATTTGTGGTGCAGCCGGTATAAACAAGGATCAAATAAACCGCTGAAAAAAGCACTAAAACTGCGAGTTTTATTTTCATTTTTACACCTTAAAGTGTTTCTTTAACCCCTGCCAGCATTCGTAATAATCACTTTGTAAGGCTTCGGTTTCCATCGCAAATTTAGTCGGTCGCAAAAGATGCCGGGTTTCGAACATGAACGCCAAAGTAGCCGCATATTTTTGCGGTTTTAATTCGGCATTAGTTGCTTTTTCAAATCCGTCTAAATCAGGTCCATGTGCTGAAAAAGAATTATGGAGCGAACCGCCACCTTTGACGAAACCTTCTTCTTTAGCATCGTATTGACCATAGACTAAGCCCATATATTCAGACATTATATTGCGGTGATACCACGGCGGACGGAAGGTATTTTCAGCCACCATCCAGCGTTCGGGGAAAATCACAAAATCAAGATTTGCGACGCCTGCCGAATCGGTTGGACTGGTTAAAACCGTAAAAATCGAAGGGTCGGGATGGTCAAAAGAGATTGAGCCGATAGTATTAAAACGGTGTAGATCGTATCGGTAAGGGACATAATTCCCATGCCAAGCGACGACATCAAGCGGTGAATGTCCGATTTCTGCGACAAAAAGATTTCCGCCAAATTTTGTTACCAATTCAAAAGCACCTTCGCGGTCTTCAAAAGCAGCAACCGGAGTTTCAAAGTCGCGTGGATTCGCCAACCCATTTGAGCCAATCGGACCTAAATCAGGAATTCGTAAAACTGCGCCGTAGTTTTCGCAAATGTAGCCTCGCGCTTTTCCGTCAGGCAATTCAACCCGAAATTTCATCCCTCGCGGAATGACAGCAATATCTCCGCCACCGACCAACAAAACTCCTCCTTCGGTATGAATTTGCAGACGACCTTCTTCAGGAACAATCAGCATTTCCCCGTCCGAATTATAGAAAAAGCGTTCGGTCATTGATTTATTGCAGACGTAAATGTGAATTGCAATTCCTGTCATCGAAGCATCGCCGCTTCCGGCAATTGTGACCAATCCATCAACAAAATCCTTTTCCACCTGTGGAAAATTTATGGCATTCCAACGGAGCTGATTTGGCGTCGTAATTACTTCATCAAACGGAGCAGAGCGCAACAAACCGCTTTCGATTTGGCGAAAAGGTTGATGCAGAACACTGGGGCGAATTCGATAAAACCAAGAGCGTTTGTTCCAAACTCTCGGCGTGGTGAACGAAGTTCCCGAAAACTGCTCAGCATATAACCCGAATGCCGGTTTTTGCGGAGAGTTCATTCCATTTGGCAATGCGCCTTTAATTGCTTCGGTAGCAAATTCGTTGCCGAAACCGCTTTGATATTCAAATGTTATTTTGCTGGCTGTTGGTGTCATATCAATTTTTCTCTCAATTATTTTTTCTTTTTCAAAAAATCAATCACGATTTGATTATACTCCTTCGGCTTTTCCAAATTAAGGTGATGGCTCACATTTGTTATTATTTTTTTCTGCGAACCATTGATTTTTTTATTCAAAGTCTCAGCAATAGCTAAAATATTTGGGGCATCCTTATCACCAACAATTATTAATGTCGGCTTTTTGATTTCCGAAAGCCGTTCTATTGTCTGTTGTTTTGCCCATTTGACAGGAATTGGTTTTTCAATAGCCGCCCAATATTTGTAATTATCTGCTAACATTTGACGGGTCTTCTGTTCATTTTGGGGATTATCTTTAATAGTTGAAAACAAAGGATTCTCTAACCATAGATCGATAGCTTTCTCTTTTGCTTGGGCTTGAACGGCTTTGTAAACTTCAATGGTTTTTTGATCTGCCGGAGTGGTGTCACCTCGCAACCCCGAAGAACTTAGTATTAATTTATCAACCATTTCAGGATGTTCAATTGTAAAATCCGCAGCAATAACTCCGCCTATAGAAAGACCAACGAGAGAGGCTTTTTTAACTTTCAAAAACTTTAACAAACCATATAAATCTTCAATATGAGAGAATTCGCCATTTGGAAATTCGGATTTTCCGTAGCCGCGTAAATCATAGCGAATGACCCGAAAATATTTGGCAAATTCGGCAAATTGAGCATCCCACAGACGGCTGTCAGCTAAACCTCCGTGAATCAAAACTACTGTTTCGCCTTTGCCCGCAATTTCATAATAAAGTTTTGTATTATTGATCAATGCAGTATCGGCAAGAATTTGATTTTGAGAAAATAGGCAGAGAAATAAAAGAACAAAAGCAAAGATTAGTTTAATACTCAAATGTTTAAGCTTTATCATAACTCATTGTAGAAAACTTTTTGTCATTAAAAGTTTTTTAAAGGACTCAGTTTTGCTATATGCACACATCTTTTGATTACTATTTCAAAATATTATCATAATTTTTTTCAAAAAAAATATTATATGTAATTGCTGTATTTATTATACTTAGTAGGATTCTTAAAAAGATTTTCATTTTTTTTCAAAAAAGTCTGTTATTTTTTACCGATTTTTCTCATATAGAGTGGGAGCCTCATTTGGGAAAAATCGCTATTACTAATTTTCGTCGGTTAAGTAATGGCAAAGGTTTGTCTGATACCCCTCGTTTTACTTCACTGCCTCACACGCAAAACTGACTAAAATTGAGTTTAGTCTCCTTGGGAAATTGAAAATCTAACGTAAGTTATACCCCCGTTTCCCTTTTGAAACTCCCTGATAATTCCGCCGATCTTAATTTTTGAGGTCGGTTTTTTTTGCCTTTAAAAGTCTCTTTTCAGATATTTCGCAACCTTTTGAGTTTTCCTCACGTCTAAAAATGCGTTATTCTATTTCTCCCGACGCATTCAAAATCGTGTTACAAGCAATGAATAAAATAATCCTGTCAATCGCTATCATTTTCATTTTTTCGTTCAATCTTTTTGCCCAAACCTACGGAGATGCCACTCTGGCACAAATTCGTGAAAAGGATAAAACCAGCCGCGATGCAAAAGGCAAATTGAATACCCTTTCAGCTGCCGAACACGCATATCGAGCCGATGTTTACTCGTCTAATCGTGTTTTCCCGAATGCCCGTGAACATTGGCAAAAACTAATCGAAAATTATCCGAATGATGTCAATTTGCCCAAAGCTTATATGGGAATCGGGCGGTCGTATATGTGGGAGCGCGAATATTCACTGGCGATTACATTTTTTGATGATGCAATTAAAAATTTTCCATTTACCAAAGAAGGGCGCGAAAGTTTGGCGTTTAAAGGAGCGTGTCAGGTTCGTTTGGGAAAAAATGTTGAAGCGGCCAAAACTTATGAGCAATATACGATTATGTTTCCGGGCGGCGAGCGCATCGAAACTTCGTATTTGAACATTATTGATGCTCTCCGAGAGGCTAAAAAATATGATGATGCCAATCTTTGGGTAGAAAAAGCCCGCCAAAGATTTATGGGATTACCAACCGAAACTAATGCGCTTTTTGCCCGTTTGCGGATGGAAGTTTTTCAGCAAAAGTTTGAAAATGTGATAGTTACTGCCGATGTTTTGCGGAGCTTGCGGAATTACCGGGACTCGATGACCTCAAATGATGAAGTCACTTATTTAAAGGCTTTTGCACTGGAAAAACTTGGACGAAAAGCTGAAGCAATCGCAGTTTATTCTTCGATCCCGAATAATTTATCATCATATTATGCCGGACTTGCCGAAGAACGTTTAGGCAAATTAAATGCGCCGACAATTAAACTTACAGCTTATTCAACCGCAAATCTTTTGAAAGATTTCCCTGCTCCTTACAAAACGGAATTACTGCGTTATGCCAAATCGCGCGGAATTGATCCGCGTTTTGTTCTGGCAATTATGAAACAGGAAAGCACTTTTCGCCCAACTGCTAAATCTCCCGCCGCCGCCCGCGGACTTTTACAACTCGTTTTAGATACTGCGCTCAAATATAATAAACAAGCAGGATTTCCGGATCTCAAAGATGATGAACTTTACAATCCGACCATAAACATCGCCATCGGAAGCATTTACATCGGTGAATTAAAAAAAGAATTCGATAATCTTTACGAAGCAGTCGCGGCAAGCTACAACGGTGGAGAAGATAATGCTGCCCGCTGGCTCAATCGCTCAAAACCGAAAGAACCTGCGATTTTCACCTCCGAAGTCGGTTTTGCCGAAAGTAAAGCCTACGTTTTCAAAGTAATGGGAAATTATCGCGTTTATCGTCAGCTCTATACCGAAGATTTGGTGAGAAAATAAAATCGTTTGTTATGGTGATAAAATGAAGTCGAAAACAAAAGTTACACAAATATTTTTCTTATGTTTCATCTTATTTGCTAATTATAACAACTCAATATTTGCCC
>DAORIL010000195.1:0-10000 GCA_035438525.1 Pyrinomonadaceae bacterium | reverse complement strand
TTCCCATATTGGCACCACGTCGCACTCCGCCTTGTTTAACGACTTCGGTCATCGTGTTGACGATGTTCATAAACGAAACAGGACCTGAAGCAACGCCGCGGGTTGAGCTGACGGTTGAACCTGACGGACGCAAAAATTCGTAGGTCATTCCGGTTCCGCCGCCGGTTTGGTGAATGGTTGCAGCAGCTTTAGCGTGTTCCATTATGCCTGAAATCGAGTCGGGGACGTTCAGAACGAAACAAGCGGCTAATTGACCGTGTGGTTTTCCGGCATTAACTAAACAGGGTGTATTGGGAACAAATTCACGATTGAGCATTACTTCCAACATTGAGTTATAAAAAAGGTCGCGGCGGAGCGCATCTCTTTCTGAAGTTGATACATGCCCAACTACGCGGCGTGTAATGTCTTCCCAAGTCTCGACTGCTTCTCCATTTAAGTCTTTTAAAGAGTAGCGTTTGCTTACAACTTTCTGAGCGTTTAAGCCCAATGGTTGAGCAGATTTTTTAACGGCTGTTCCCGTTCCATTTCCGTTTGTTTTTCCGTTTGTAGCGACAAAATTACCCGACACGACAGGCTCAAATACTGTGCTCATTCATTCACCTCGTTAGCATCACCTAGAGACACTTTTATTTTTTAATTTTAATAAAAATTTGTTTGCTTTGCATTTTTTAATGCGGATTGTTGTTGAAATTTTTTTCCCGATTCACTCAAGAACAATGAAGTTCCAAGTCGTTCTCAAGTGTTAATGAATATAACTCCACTTTTTTTTCTTGTCAATAGAAAAAGCACAATATCTTGTGTCTTTTTTTTTTAATATACCAATCTAATGCGTAACTTAATGTAATTTCTTAGGTTTTTAGGGGTAAAAATATTTTTCACCTATGAAAATAAATTACTAATTCCACCTAAATTTGACTTTCTGTGTAAAGTTTGTCGAAATTAATGAATATGGACAAACTAATTCACGCAACTGCTGCTGACGGAACTATTCGCGTTTTAGCGGTAATCACCACAGAAATCGTGCGCGAAGCTGTTCGCCGGCATCAAACTTCGCCGACAGCTTCGGTTGCACTTGGTCGCGTTTTGACGGGGACGCTTTTACTCGGTTCGAGTTTGAAAGATTTTGACCGTCTGACCGTAAAAATCGAATGTGATGGCGTTATAGAAGGAATTGTAGCGGAAACTACGGCACAAGGCAAAGTGCGCGGATATGTTCGTAATCCGTTGGCAGAATCTTCAGAAAATGCAGTTGATGTCAAAGAAGTAATAGGTAAAGGGATGTTCCATGTCATCCGGGAAATAGGTTTTGACGTGGGAAGTTATAGCGAACCTTATCATGGCTCAGTTCCGCTTTATACGGGCGAAATCGGCGATGATTTTGCTTATTATTTGTTAAAATCCGAACAAATCCCATCTGCTGTAATGTTGGGCGTTTCATTACAAACTGAAGACCCTTTTATCGAAGCCGCAGGCGGAGTAATGCTCCAAATAATGCCGGGTGCAAATGATCATCTGATTACAATGATTGAAGATACGATTGCACACGCTCCGCATTTATCAACTGTTATTAAAGAAGGTGCAACGCCTGAAGATTTGGTAAAATTGGCTCTAGGAATTATTGATTACGAAATTTTAGAAGAAAAAGAGGTCGAATTTAAATGTAACTGTTCACCAGAACGTGCGGTTGCGCTTATTGGTTCACTTGGCAAAGCCGAGGTTGAATCTATGTTGCATGAAGATAAAGGTGCATCAATGACTTGCGGGTTCTGCAATCGAACTTATCAATTGGAAGAAAAAGATTTGGAGAACATTTTGAACTCTTTGTCCTGATTTTAATGTTCATATAGACAATTTCGCAATTTAAAGATAGATTGAAAGCGAAAAATTCGCCTTCCAAAATGTCACGGTCTATATTTTTACTTTTTTTAATTGCATTTAGCTGTCAAACCATTTCAGCTCAATACCACTTTGATTCCTGGACAACGGATAACGGATTACCGCAGAACGGAGTAAGAACAATTACCCAGTCGCCAGATGGTTATCTGTGGTTCACTACATTTGACGGATTGGTTCGCTTTGATGGAGTTAAATTTGAAGTTTTCAATAAATCAAATTCTAAGGGCATCATTACCAACCGTTTTTGGGTAATTAAGGGAATGCCTGATGGTAGTATTTGGGTGGGAACAGAAGATGGCGATTTGACCATTTATCGAAATCGGACATTTACTTCTTATCCAGCCGACAAAGTTCCTGATAAACATATTTTAGCCTTTCAAATTGATGCTGATAAAGAAGTCTTGATCGAAACTGAAACAGCATTTTATAAACTTGAAAACGATAATTTTGTTTTCATCAAAAAAGTTGAGCAACTTGAAAATCAAAAAATAGTTTATCAAGCGAATGACAAAACCCGTTGGGAAATTTATCCGAATGAAACTTTTCAAATAAAAGAGGGGCAAAAACAGATTTATCCGGTTTCATTAAAAAACTTAAGCATTACCGATTATTCTAAAATGGGTGCTTTTGAGGACAAATCGGGCGGTTTGTGGTTTGCTGATTTTGATAAGCTGGTCTATTTGAAAGACGGAAAAATCAGTGAATATGGTGAAAAAGACGGTTATCCGCAAAACATTTTTGCCCATCGTTTGTGGCAGGAATCGGATGGAAGTCTTTGGTTTGCAACAGGTAACTATAATTTTTCGGGCGTCGGATTAGTCAGATTCAAAGACGGGAAACTCACCAAATTCGGAATCGAACATGGGCTTTCCAATGATCGGATTTTCGATGTTTTCAAAGACCGCGAAGGCACGATCTGGCTGGCAACCGACAAAGGCTTAAACCAGCTGCGTCCGCAAATTATTACTTCACTCTCAAAAGCCGATGGATTGGTTCATAACGAAACTTATCCAATTTTACAGGCACGCGACGGCAGTATTTATATCGGCACCGTTGGGGGCTTGAGCCATTATCAGGACGGAAAATTCACCAACACAATTTTACATCCGAAAAATGATCCAAAAGGTGTCTCTATTATTCAATCTTTATATGAAGCTGAAGACGGGCGTTTATGGGTTGGAACAATCGGTAGTTTTTTCGTTATCGAAAATGGTAAACCGAGAGATATTAGCAATATTTTTGATGTCAAAAATGATGTCATGGCGATTATTGCTGATAAACAAAAAAATCTCTGGTTTGCTACTCAACACAACGGAATCTATCAATACCGGGATGAAAAACTCATTGCTAATTATAAGACCGGACAAGGTTTAGCGAGCAATGATGTCAAAGTGATTTATGAAGCCAAAGACGGCACCCTTTGGTTTGGAACTTACGGCGGAATTTCGGTTGCGAAATGCGGATCGGGGAATACAGATTGTAAATTCAAAAATTATACAATAGCTGATGGTTTGGGTAGTAACTTAGTTCGCTCAATCGCCGAAGATGCCGACGGAACAATGTGGTTTGGCACATACGATGGTGGTTTATCGCGTTTCAAAGAAGGCAGATTTTTCAATTTCAATACCGAAAACGGACTTTACAACAATGGCGTTTTCGCCATTATGGAGGATAATAACGGCAATTTTTGGATGAGCAGCAACAAAGGCATTTTTCGGGTCAACAAACAGCAGCTAAACGATTTTGCTGACGGCAAAATCAGCGGCTATGAATCGTTTGCCTATGGAAAACAGGACGGAATGCTCAATACCGAATGCAACGGCGGACGGCAGCCTTCGGCAATAAAAGATAAAAATGGAAAGATTTGGTTTCCAACTCTCGAAGGCGCAGCAATTGTTGATCCGACTGCACTTTCTTTAAATCCGTTACCGCCGCCGGTCGAAATCGAAAACATAGCTATTGATCGTGAAAATATTACTTTTAATGAAACAGTCACAATTCAGCCTTCACAAACTCAGCTCGATATAAATTATACTGCGCTTAGTTTTATCAAATCCGACCAAATCCGTTTTCAATACAAACTCGAAGGACTAGATAAAGATTGGGTTGATGCAGGAACGAGACGGACAGTTAATTATTCATATTTACCGTCGGGCGATTATGTTTTTAGAGTGATTGCAACTAATACGGACGGCGTTTGGAACACGGAAGGCAAATCCTTAAAAATTATCGTTCTGGCACCGTTTTATAAAACACTAAGATTTTGGCTGGCAATATTTTTTGCTTTTGTTGCCGTTGCGTATTTGATTTATCGTTATCGAATCAACCAGTTACGAAAATTGAATGCGGCTCAGGAAGCCTTTTCGCGTCAATTGATCGAATCACAGGAAGCCGAGCGAAAACGTATCGCTCAGGAGCTCCACGACAGTCTCGGGCAAAATCTTTTAGTTATCAAAAATCGAGCATTGTTGGGGTTGGCGACGGAAGACAAAGATGAACAATTTGGCGAAATTCAAGAATCTGTTACCGATGCGTTGAGCGAAGTTCGGACAATTGCTTATAATCTGCGTCCGCTTCACATTGAGCGATTAGGTTTGAGTTCGACAATTGAAGAAATGGTTGAAAATGTCGAGGCGGCTTCCGGGATTCAAATAAACTACGATATTGCTAAAATTGATAATTTATTTACGCCGGAAAATGAAATTAATTTTTACCGAATTGTTCAGGAATGTTTGAATAATATTGTTAAGCATTCAAAAGCGACCAAGGCCAGCGTTGAAGTTTTTCGGGAAAATGAGAATATTACTTTAAATATTCGGGATAATGGTTCCGGCTTTAATGCGGAAAACATGAATATCCAGCGCGGTTTAGGCTTAAATGGTATTGCTGAAAGAGTCAAAATTTTAGGCGGAACTTATTCGATTGAATCCGAAATTGGCAAAGGAACAACTATTTTAGTTAAGATTGAACGCGAAAAGCCATAAATGAACAATTCAGAAATTACAATTTTAATTGCTGACGATCACCCGATCTTTCAACGCGGGTTACAGCAGATTATTGAAACTGATAAGAATTTGAAAATTGTCGCGGGGGTTGGTGACGGCGAAGAAGCTTTGACCGAAATACGTTCATTGAAACCGCAAGTTGCCGTTTTAGATGTTGATATGCCCAAACGCGATGGTTTGTCAGTTTTGAAATCTATCAAGGAAGAAAATCTGCCAACCGAAGTTATTTTGCTGACGATGTATAAAGAAGAACGATTTTTCAATGCCGCACTGGATGCGGGCGTAAAAGGGTATGTCATTAAAGATAGTGCAGTTAGCGAAATTACTAATGCGATTCGGGCTGTTGCGAAAGGTGAAAATTTTATCAGTCCAACACTTTCAACTTTGCTGATGAAACGGCTCAATAATGCCGAAAAATCGAACAAATCTCCGCTTGGATCTTTAACTTCATCCGAACGCCGCGTTTTGAAATTAGTTTCCGAAGCCAAAAGTAATCAACAAATTGCTGATGAACTCTTTATCAGCATCCGCACTGTCGAAAATCATCGTTCAAATATTTGCGCCAAACTCAATCTGGAAGGTAAAAACGCATTATTAACTTTTGCTTTGACCAATAAGCAAGAAATTTGACCTAAAACTGCAAATCAAAATCCGCATTTAAAAATCAAGTGGTGGCCGTTTGAAAAAATAGGTAGTCGCAAGGTTGCGTTTTTTTCCTTTTTTATTGCAATATCTCACTTAAAAGATTTCAAAAAAAACTATTGCCTGAAACAATTCCAACGTTTCAAATAATTTCCCTATTTCTATATGCAATTTATAACGTTCCAATTTTTCATTTTTTTTCTTGGAATATTTATAGTTGCGATTCTTTTAAAGGAAAACAAGAAACATTACAGTAAATTTCTGCTCGTTGTCAGTTTGATTTTTTATCTTTTCTTCGGTGTAAATTTTTTTGTCATTCTGATTTTGAATATTTGTCTTAACTATCTGTTGATAAGTAGTTTACAGAGCATAGGTAAAAAAGCCTTATATGTTTCAATAATTCTAAATATTATCTTTTTAGCAGTCTTTAAATACTACAATTTTGGAATCGATACCTTTTTACAGGTTCTAAATTTCTTAAAAATTCCTGCTGACATTCATGTTCTGAGAATTCTCATTCCCGTCGGAATTTCGTTTTATACCTTTAGAAATATTTCTCATCTGGTTGATTGTTATCGAAAAGAACTGCCTGTTCCAACATTTATTGATTACGCCAATTATGTTGCCTTTTTTCCGCAAATAATGAGCGGACCAATTGTGCGGGCAAAAGATTTTTATACTTATCTCCATGAACCAAAACTTTTTACTTATTCGCAAGGGCGAATTATTACGTTGATTCTGTCAGGATTATTGAAAAAATATGTAATTGCTAGCTATTTGTTCAATTTTGCCTCTGCGCCGTTTGCTTCACCGACAAATTATTCGTCAATAGATTTGCTGTCATCGGCTTTTGCGTATTCGATCATGATTTTCGTTGATTTTAGCGGATATTCGGATTTTGCGATTGCCATAAGTAACTTGCTCGGTTTTCACGTCAATCGAAATTTTTTAAGTCCTTACAGCGCAATCGGTTTGAAAGATTTTTGGAACCGTTGGCATATTTCGCTCTCGGCGTGGCTGCGGGATTATGTTTATATTCCGCTTGGCGGAAGCCGAAAAGGAATCAGAAGAAAATACATAAACATAATCCTGACAATGTTTATCAGCGGTCTTTGGCATGGCGCAGGTTTGACTTTTGTCGTTTGGGGATTATTACACGGAATCGGAAGCGTTGTTTCGCATTTAATTTCTGACTTTTTACAAAAGCGTTCTGAACAGAAAGATGAGAATCCCGGATTAAAGATTTTTGGCAAATACGAAGTCGAACAGCTTCCTTTTGAGAAAGCACCGAGCCAAACTGCGACAGGTTTATTTGTTGGTGTAGATGAAGATGAATTTAATACCGAAATCGAAGCGTTGCTTGAAAAAATTGACAGACCGCCGATAGGAATCAAAGAAAATCCGCCAAACTCAATCATTTCAGTCATTACCAAAACAATTGGCTGGGCCGTAACCTTTATTTATGTGACATTTGCCTGGATATTTTTTACCTCGTCGAGTCTGACGAATGCCTTAAGTTTTATCGGCTCGATCTTTGTTTCCCCGATTACCGAACACAAGATTTTCAATATTCGTCTGGTAATTGTTATCTTAATTGTGCTGATTTTTAACTTTATCGGAAACAAATCATTTCGTTTATCCATCGGATTTTTTGACAAAATGCCTTTGTTTTTAAGAATTCCGGTAGTTGCAATCCTGACTTACGTTATTTTGCAGCTTGGACCGGAAACAATGCCGCCGTTTATTTATTTTAGTTTTTAGTATGCTTAAAAATGATTTTGAAACATTATTAACTGCCTTTTTAGTCGCATTTTTGCTGGCTGTGACAAACTTTGGAACTGTGGTCAAAAGTATTGAATCGGAATTAGATAGCTTAAAACAATCCGAAACTTTCAAATCATATCAGGCTTTTAAGGATGCAGAATCTACCTTTTGGACAAAACTAAAAGGAACTGAAAGCAGCAGCGGCGATGTGGCAGATATTTTAAAAGATTCTCCACAATCTGATGAAGCAAATAAACAGGTAAAACTTGCAGATAAAGCTGAAAAAATAAAAGCACCCGTTAAATTTTTGCTTGTTGGCGATTCGATGATGCTGGTCGGTTTCGGTCCGGCTTTAGAAAATAGTTTGCTCAAATTTAATGGCGTCAGCGTAGTGCGCGAAGGTGCTTATTCGACAGGACTTAACCGGATTGATTATTACGATTGGTTCACCAAAACGGACGAACTTATCTCAAAAAATAAACCTGATGTGTTGATCGTTATGTTCGGCGGAAATGACGGGCAAGGAATTGTTGACAAAAACGGCAAGGCTCACGAATTTAGCACGGAAAGCTGGAAAGAAATTTATCGGCAACGAGTAAATATTTACTTGAGCCGCGTCTCGCCAAAGGTCAAAAAGATTTATTGGATTGGACATCCGATTACTGGAAACCAAAGTTTTCTCGACAAATTTCAAACGATGAATCCAATTTACAAATCTGAATGTGAAAAATTCTCAAATGCAGTTTTCGTTGATACTTGGGAGCGTTTCGCAGTCAATGGACAATTTCGCCAATCTATTCCCGATGACAATGGCTTATGGCAAATTGCCAAATCGAGCGACGGCGTTCACGTTACCGATTTCGGCGGCGGAATTATGGCTAATTTATTAATAAGACTAATGTTAAAAGATATAGAGCTGAAATAATTGTTAATTATTTACTCCCTCAACCCCCAATCTCCAATCCCCAATCCAAAATCAAAATGAGTAGTAATACCTAGAAAAAATAGGTGGTAGCTACGATGTTTCTGCCTTTGTATTGTTGCAATATATGACTCGAAATGGCTTTGGTAACTTTTATTGCTCAGAAACGATTCATTGTTTCTGTTGGACTTTCCCCGAATCCAATCCCAAATCAGAAAAAACTAAAGAGGAAAAATAGTGAAAAGGTTGATGATAAAAAGTTTTACAGTTTTAGTTACCGTTGTGATGTTCGGCGTTATTACATTTGCCCAAACGCCGAAACGAATTGATTTTGCCAAAGAAGGCTCAAACTCATTGGTTTGGGAAGAAAAAGTTGCTGCCAATAGCAGTAAATCTTTTGTCTTTGCCGCAAAAAAAGGTCAAAAACTCAAATTGAGTTTTATTGACGATACAAATGAAGGCTCAATGGATTTAGGAAAATTATCGGTTGAACCAAATGGCGACGGCTTGGAAATGGATATTGAAGTTACTAAAGACTATACGTTTTCCGTTTCCAACAATTCAAAGAAATCAACCAGCTTCCGTATTTTCATCAGTCTCGAAAATGCCAAAGGTGCGGCAAAATTAACAACGGCAAGTTCGACTAATGCAAAATCCGTGCGAGTTCAATTTGCCAAAGGCGAAACCTCAACAATGGTGACCCAGGATATTCCCGCAAATGGTTCGGTCGATTTTCTGATCAACGTCAAGAAAGGTCAAACGATGGGATTTACCGTCGGTTACGATTTCGATGACAACGATGTTAATTATGCCCTGTATGAACCTAATACGAAAGATGTCACGATGTCGGCAGGACCGAAAGAACCGCAGGAATTTGAAGTAAAAATGAACGGTGATCACCGCTTAACGGTTAACAATACAACCAAGAAGAAAGTAACAATTACACTTTATGTGGATGTTCAATAAAATTTGAGGAGCAAAAAGATGAAAAAAATAATGATGAAAAGTTTTGTAGTTTTAATGATGGTTACATCATTTGCATTGGTTTCTTTAGCACAAAGCAACAGCAAGATAATTAAGTTTCCGAATGGCAAAAACTCCGTGGTAGAAAAAATTACACTTAACGCCGAAGACGGAGTTGCATATATGGTTAAACTCAAAGAATTTAACTTGATCAAATTTCAAGTTACCGGTTCATACACCAATGGAGCTGATGCACAGGGTTTGGAAATTAAGGTGAGAAAAGCCGATAACTGGGATGCAACTTTAGCAGAAGCAACACCGGGCGAAGAAGTCGAATATCAGGCACAAAAAGGTGATGGTGATTACGAAATCGTGATAATGAATCCGGGAACACGTAAAGCAAATATTACTTTGAAGCTGACTCTAAACGGCGAAAGTGCTGACAGCGATGTTTGTGCGGGTTGTGATAATCCGAATGATGCCGAAGGCGAAAGAATCAAACTTGCCAAAGGTAAATCGGATGTTGATTTGGACATTCAACTCGAAGGCAGAGCAACTAAAAAATACGTTGCATTCGTTGGAAAAGGCTATATGACCTGTATTGTTCCGGCAACCAATCTTGGAACAGGAGTTACGATCAAAGTGAACGGAAAAGTTCTCAATCCGAATAACTCAACCTGCACCGCCCATTCCACTGCCGCCGGAGATCAATTTATCGAATTCATCAACAACGGCAATAAGGAAAAAGGATTTTCCGTATCAGTAGGATTTCATCAACATTAATCAGACAAATCGAAAAAGGAAAGCC
>DAORIL010000194.1:0-10003 GCA_035438525.1 Pyrinomonadaceae bacterium | reverse complement strand
ACTTTCTGTTCATCAGGTCCGGGCGGTCAATCTGTCAACACAACCTATTCTGCTGTCAGAATTACGCATTTACCAACAAACGTAGTAGTTTCGATGCAGGACGAAAAATCGCAGATCAAGAATCGTGAAAAAGCAATGCGCGTTTTACGGGCAAGATTGCAGGAGCTCGAAGAGCAAAAACAACACGATTTACTTTCGGCAGATAGAAAATCTCAGGTTGGAAGTGGGGATCGTTCGGAGAAAATCCGCACTTACAATTTCAAAGAAAATCGCGTTTCCGATCATCGCATTGGTTTAACCTTGTATCAACTTGATTTGTTTATGCAAGGCTATATTGATGAAGTAGTCGATTCTTTGGTCACGCATTTCCAAGCCGAGAAATTAAAAGCCGAAGCAGTTGGCGCATAAACTGAATTTTACTAAAATTTGTCCGCAAAAAGACACGAAATCAACATATTTCGAGTTTCTTTGCGGATTTTTGCAATTGTAGGGTATTCGTTAAATGTAAAGGTTATGGTATTGTATTAGCGGATTTTGAAAAACAATGGAAGTTACTCGGCTTTATCTAATCAGACACGGACAATCTGCGGGAAATGCCGAAGGGCGGTTTGGCGGACATTCGCCCACGCCACTTTCTCCGTTAGGTCTGCATCAGGCTGAACTCACTGCCCAAAACTTAGCAAAAGAGAAAATCAGTGCCATTTATTCAAGTGATTTACTCCGCGCCATTCAAACTGCCGAACCGCTGGCTAAACTTCTTAATCAGGAAATTATCGCTACCAGTGATTTTCGGGAACGTCACGTCGGAGTCTTAGAGGGATTAACTTTTGACGAGGCTAAAATTCAACATCCGACGGATTATTACGCTTTGGTCAATCGAAAAATCGGTCACGTTATCACAAATGGCGAAAGTTATCGTCAGCTCCTAAATCGGACAAACAAAGCTCTGGACAAAATTTTGCGGGAGCATCGCGGAAAAAAGATCGTGATTTTTTCTCATACCGGAGCGATTTGTTTTATGACGCTTCAATTGCTCGGGGCAATTCATCGCCGGACATACAATCCGCCATGGTTGGTTACCTCTAATTGCGGAATTAATCGTTTTGAATTTCGCGGAAGTAATAATGTTCGCCTTTTGGCAGTTAACGATACCCGCCATCTGGCTCAACTGACAGGCAATGACGCTTTTGCCGCCAGATAATTTTCTTACCAAAAGCCTAATACTGTTGTATAATTCGGACAATTCAATTATAAGGAAATGTTAAAATGAAAGGTCTGAGAATATTATCTTGGTTTTTTCTGGCAAGTTTAATTGGTAGTTCAGTTTTTGCTCAGGATGACGAAACCCGTCAGGGAACTGGACTGCCAATGATGATTGGCGAAAATGCATCAAACCGCAATAGAGGCAATTTATCAGGCAAAATAACAATCGAAGGACTTGATCCATCTCAGCCAAAACCGATTATTACTGTTTCGGTCAATCTTAATGGCGCACCTCTTGATAGAAGACAAGTAGCAGATAATGGAAGCTATTTTATTCCTTCGGTTCCTCGTGAAAATATTACTTTAATTGTTGAAGCCAATGGGGTTGAGGTTGGAAGGCAACTGTTGCCGCCAACTGCCATGGGAAATATTCGTCAGGATCTCATTATCAATCTTGCTCAAGGGCAAAGTAGTAAAGCTAAGTTTGGTGTTATCTCAGTCAAAGATGCGTATTCGCGAAGTCCCGAAAACGAAAAACTTTTTGAAAAGGCTTTATCAGCCTCAAAAGATAAAAAATTGGACGATGCAATTTCCACCCTTAAGCAAATTGTGGCGCAGGACCCGAATGATTTTGTGGCTTGGACAGAACTTGGAACTTTACTTTTTAGAAAGGAAAAATACGCCGATGCATCGCAAGCCTATCTCAAAGCACTCGAACAAAACGTTGAATTTATGGTGGCTTTGCTAAATTTCGGAAGACTGTTGTTAAACCAAAAGCAACCTGAAAATGCGCTTTTGATTTTGGCAAAAGCGGTTGATGTTGAGCCTGCTTCGCCTGAGGCAAACCATCTTTTAGGAGAAGCCTATTTGCAAGCCAAAAAAGGTTCAATGGCAGTTGTTTATCTGAATGAAGCGCTTCGGTTGGCTCCAATCGAAAAAGCCGAAATTCATCTGCGGTTGGCAATGCTTTACAATGCTGGCGGATTAAAAGATAAGGCAGTTCAGGAATATAAACAGTTTCTCCAAAAAGTTCCCAATTATTCTGAAAAGGAAAAGCTTGAAAAATATATCAAAGACAATTCATCGCAATAAAAATAGGTTAGTTCTAATTAACTGCCTTATGCGATTTTAAATAAACGTTGTTAAATTTTGTATGATTCGAGTATTTTCAGCTAAGGGGTTTATCAAAATGAAAAAAATCCGTGTCTCTTTGCAGTTGTGTTTTTTAATTATCTTAATTGCTAGTGTAGGTTTTGCTCAGGATGACGAAACCCGACAAGCGACGGGACTACCAATGAAAATTGGTGATGATTCGGCTAAAGCAAATCTTTCCGGAAAGATTTTGATGGAAGGATTGGATGCTTCTCAACCCAAACCCACCATCTTCGTTTCGGCACTTGTCAATGGGGTAACAATTGGACGAAGAAGAGCTTCTGATACTGGAAACTACTTTATTCCCGAAGTCCCTCGAGAGAATGTGACAGTTATTGTTGAAATTAATGGGGAAGAGGTCGGCAGGCAGATGCTGATTCCAACAAGCACGGGAAGCCTGCGTCAGGATTTTGTCATAAATGCCGCACAATGGAGAAGTGCTAAAGCCAAGACCGGCGTAATTTCAGCCAAAGAAGTATATACCCGAAGCACAGAAAATGAAAAACTTTTTCAAAAAGCTACTACTGCTGCCAAAGATAAAAAAACAGACAATGCCATTAAGTTTTTTAAACAAATTCTGGAAAATGATCCGAAAGATTTTGTTGTCTGGACAGACTTTGGATCACTTTATTTTAGCAACGGAAATTTTCCTGAGGCTGAAAAATGCTATCTCACCGCTTTAGAACAAAAGCCTGACTTTTTAATGGCGATATTAAATCTCAGCCGACTTTATTTAAATCAAAAACAACCTGAAAAAGTTATTCCGATATTAACTAAAACAGTTGAAACCGAATCATCTTCAGCTGATGTTAATCATTACTTAGGCGAAGCCTATTTGCAGACTAAACAAGGCTCAAAGGCGATCGTTTATCTGAATGAAGCAATCAAACTTGCACCAATCGAAAAAGCCGAAATTCATCTCCGTCTTGCTTGGCTTTATCATGCTGCCGGAATAAAAGATAAAGCCGTTGAAGAATACAAACAATTTCTCCGAAAAGTTCCAAAGTATCCTGATAAAGAAAAAATTGAAAAATATATCAAGGAAAATTCACCGCAATAAAAAAGAGTTGAGATTTTGGTCTCAACTCTTTAAATTCAATCCATTACCAATTTAATTAAAAGTCATAACGGAAAGCAAATTGCATAACTCTGGCTGAACCTTGGGTTGCAGTAAAGTTACCAAAAGTTGAAGCGGGCAATCCTTTTGACGGATTATAGCCTAAGGCAGTATTAGCAAGTCCGGTAAATTGAGCAGAATTCGTGACATTGAAAACTTCCCAACGGATCTGGGCTTTGTGGTTTTCGCTCCACGGCATTCCAAATGATTTGGCTAATCCTGCATCAAGGTTAAAGGAACTCGGATAACGAAGCTGATTCCGGTCACCGCTTTCTCCGGGATATGGAGTTCGATAACTTTGATAAGCTAAGGTCGGATTGCCAAATAGATTCGGCACGCCGCCGGTTCCGCTAGTTTTACTTGGTTCAGATTCATAAGTGTAAAGGCGAACGCCATTACTTCTGATGTTCCAGTTTGTTTGCCAACCTGAATTGTCAAAGAAACCATAAATCGGATAACCAGTGTTGTAACGATAGATGGTGCTTAGTTGCCAACCGCCTAAAATTCCGTTCAGAACTTTGTTCATCCCACTGAAGAACTTTTGACCTTTACCAAGCGGAATTTCCCAAACGCTATTGAAATTAATAACGTGGGTTAAGTCAAAATCTGAAACCGAACGGGCATCTTGTTGACGCAGAGCATTTAAGATAAATGCCGAGCCAAAAGTTCCGCCTGTTTGTAAGCCGGAAGCGTCATCCATTGATTTGGAAAAAGTGTAGTTCAAATCCCACGTTAATCCTTTTAATCGTTGTCTAACAGAAAGTGATGCTCCGTGATAGTCTGAACTGCCAATTGTTCCAAACGAAGACAAAGCTCCGTATTGGCTTTGATAAAACAGTTTCTTTCCTGAACGGGCATCTAATCTGTTTTGAATTTCCGTCCAGTCGCCGGAAAGTGGAACCCGGGCATAAACAGCCTGAGTATTGGTCAAACCCGCAGTGGTAATGAACGGCAAAGCCGGATTTGGACCATTTGATAAACTGCCCGGTGTCCATAAATTATCAAAGAATGGAATACTTTGAATTGCTGAAGTTGGAACACCTGCTTGTCGCTGTTTTTCTAAAATAGTTGTAGCTTCATACCAGGTCATTCCACTAACAGGATCCTTAATGTTATTCGGTGCCATCACATCGCGGGTGGCAAGTAAATCCCGTGCGATGCGTCCGACATACGAAACATCAATCACAAGATTGGTAGGAAGTTGCCGCGTATAGCTGATATTCCACGAATAATTGATCGGAGAATGAAGATTTGTATCCAGCGATGTCTCAATTCTTCGATTAGTATCACTTGGCTGTTGTTGCGGGAAAGCCAGTGTGGTTGGAGCCACAATCCCTGACAATGTTTTAATTGACATTGTTGGACCAGTATATAACGGAGCCGGACGACAATCCGCCGTAGCAACCGGACAATCAAGAATATTATAAGCATTCGCTGAAATATTTCTGGCGGTTGAAAAACCAAGCGTATTAGCAGAATCAAAGGTTACGGCAAGCTGTTGCCCAAAATAATCATTGGTGATACGGAAGCCGCCGCGAATGGTGCTTTGTCCTTCTTTTCCAAAGAAACTGGCGAATAATCCTTTTTCAAATTTCGGCGACCAGGCGACCGCGATACTTGGCTGAAAATTATTCTTATCCATCGCATAGAACGGCTTAGCATTATTTTTAGGTCCTGCCAGCTCCATAATTAATGGGGTGTCATAGTTAGTTCCTTGAGCAGAGGCGGCAATTCGTCGTTCAAGGTAATCTTGCAACGGGATATTCGGGGCAACCTGAAACCCTTGAGTTTCATAAACCGGACGGCTTAATCCATAGCGTAAGCCTCCTGTAATGGTCAAATTCGGTCTAAATCTCCAGGTGTCCTGAGCATACCAGTCATATTCTTCGGTAGCCCATTCGCGCACGACAGGTTTTCCAACTGCAATCGGTTTTCCATCAAGTCCAAAATTGAAATTAGCACCATATTGCGAAAGACGACCGAAAACTGCGGTCAAGGCATGTCCTAAATTGGTTGTCCATGCTGAACTGATAGTCGTTCCGGTATTAGCCGCCAGATATTGAGTGACAGGCACTAACACAGTATTACCCGCCCCTTCATAGAAACTGAAATTGGTAACTCCGCTATCGTAGGCTGCGCCGAAATTACTTCTCTTATTTCTAACAACCCGGATATTTGTTCCAAGCTGAATCGAATGGTCACCTTTGATCCAGGTAAAATCGTCAGTGAAGTTTTGGGTAGGATTTACCCGATTGAACGTCCGGGAATATAAAGCCGGAGAAAGGACGCTCCGAAAAGTAATGGCATTTTGATCGGAATCGCCTTGATTACTAAAGGCAAGTCGCGTTAGACCAAAACTAAAGCGATTAGTTTTATTGTTGCTGATGAGCCAAGTGTATGACGCACCTAAACCAAGCGGATGACTCCAGGTATTGGTTGGAGGTGTATCAGGGAAATTAGGCACACCACCAGAAATATCTTGCTGATAATTTCCGCGTAACGAAACGATATGTTTTCCGTCCCGGGTTACATTCCAGTCAAAACGTGCAGTATGTCCGTTTTGTTTAACCGGAGCCGGCGCATTGAAACGAAAACCGCTTGTATTTAAGCCATCACCGACCGTATTATCATTGGCAGCATATTTATTAGCTGCTGCTAATAAAACTCCTGTGGCAATAGGATTAACGTCAACCACTGCCAATCCATTACTGGTTAATCCATTAATTGTCGCCGTATTTAAACTGATAAGATTATTGGCTGAATCACGGAATTTAACGATTCCTTGTCCTAAACTTGGCAATGGAACGGTTCTGGTAACAGATGTTCCTTTGGCTTCTCTCATTCCTTCGTAGTTGTAAAAGAAAAAGAGACGATCTTTAATAATTGGTCCGCCGATTCGTCCACCAAACAAATTACGGAGTAATTTTGGACGCGGGACTTTTAGATCACCAACTTTGTTCAGACCGTTAATAACATTAGTATCGGTCGCTACATAACGACCTGCTTTGTTATTAAAATAATTGTTGGCAGTAGTTGCGGTATTTCGATGATATTCATACAAAGCGCCGTGGAATTCATTTGATCCGCTTTTGGTAATCAGCGAAATTTGTGCGCCGGATGAACGACCTTGGGTGGCATCGGGGTTAGAGGTTGTGACTCTAAATTCATCAACTGTATCCGGATTAACCCGTAAAACAGGTGAAAACGCACTTGCATCTTGTTGGTTATTAACATCAAGTCCGTCAAGCGTAATGTTCGCTTGGTCAGCACGTCCGCCGGCAACTGATCCGTCCGGGGTCACATTTGCTTGAAGACTGAGCAGTGTCGAGACATTTCTTCCTTGTAGCGGAAGTTGAAGGATCTGTTTTGAAACAAAGTTAGCTCCCAGTTTTGCGTCCTGGGTATTGATAATGTTTTCAACCCCAGTGGTGTCAACATTAACTGTTTCGGTAACTTGCCCAACTTCAAGCGTCACATTGATTGTCGTTTGTTTATCGACTAAGGCTTGAAAAGAAGAAAGACTGGCTTTCTTAAAACTTTTTGCTTCAACTTCAATTTTGTAATTGCCGGGTTGGACTGAAACAAACGAATATGAACCACTTTCATTGGTGACAGTTGTTCTCCGACTATTTTGTTCACTAATTAAGGCAACTGTTGCACCCGGCACGATATTCCCTTGGGCATCTGAAATAGTGCCTGTAACTGACGAAGTTCCGGCTTGGGAATATGCACTAAAATACAAAAATAAAGAGAAAATTAGTAGCTGTAAGGATTTTCTCATTATTTTACTCTGATTTTTTTTGTAAACCATAGTTCCTCCTAAGATTTTATTTGTAAAAAATAATACTGTTATGTTTGATAATTGAAAGGTTATAAATGTAAGGCATTTGGCATTCCAAAGTATTAAATTACATAAAATTCTTGTAAGTTTAAGAAAATATTATCTTATAATGAATGTAAAAAGATTGTAGATTTTTATGAATATCCATTTTTTTGTAGATTAGTTAAGCTTTTTTGGATTAAAGCAAAACTAATTTTGTAACTCTTCTTCTTAATGAAAATTGATTAAAAAATAAAATTCATCAGGTTATGGAGCAAAATTGAAAAAGAAAAAGACACCTCAAACGAGATGCCTTTTATAAGTAAAATTAAGTTTGAATCAGCTACGGTTTTTTGACA
Source organism: Pyrinomonadaceae bacterium (assembly GCA_035438525.1). Taxonomy (GTDB): domain Bacteria; phylum Acidobacteriota; class Blastocatellia; order Pyrinomonadales; family Pyrinomonadaceae; genus JAIBCC01. The sequence goes on along the minus strand of DAORIL010000194.1, from coordinate 2,352 downwards.
TAGCTTTTATGCAGCACAACATCATTTTTTTCATCGCGAGCTTCAAAAACTACATCTTCTTTACTTTCTCTAGTAACAGATCTATTACGACTATTGACCTTTCGTTCTTCTTTTTTTCCACTATCGGCATCATCCATAAATGATTGAATTTCGCTGATTTTGACTAGTTTATTTTGCTTTCCGTCTTTCATTTCAGAGACGGCTTCGATAGCAGTTGCTTTTAATAATTTGAGCCAGAGTTTTTTGAAGAGGAAGTTTGAGGCGTAAATATCCGCGCTGTTGATTTTACCGTTAATGACAAAAGCGTAGCCGATAACATCATCTTTGCCTTCGACAATTCCGGCCAGATTATTAATAAATTCATCAGCAGTGGCGACAACTTTTTTATTTTCCAAAGCAAGCTGCAAACTGCTGGCAGAAGCTTCAGAATTTACTCTTCCGCCGACATTACTGCTCAATTTATCTTGCGCTTCGGCAACTTTTTTCCAAACCTCGCCTTGTGAACGGGTTTGATTTGCCGCAATTTTTAGATCTTTGGTGACAATCCGCTCATTTGACGAAGAAAATTGTCCCGATTTTTCTTTTCCGCGTTGTTCCCAACGTCCTGATTCGACACAAAATGCTTCGATACTGATTTTGCCGGAACGCGCCGGAATGATAATCGTAATGGCTAAAACCCGGTCTTGTTTTCCGCCTTTAACGATGTCGCCAGATTGGATAAATACTTCGTATTGCGAAGATTTATTTTCAACCATTAATTCGTTGACATCCGAGGTTTCATAAACAACAAACAGGTCTTTTTCCATTGCTTCCTGCAAAGTCAGAATGTTTTTGTTCTTGATTTCATCTTTGCCGTGGATCAAAAAGACTGACAAGTTTTTGTAGGAAACAGGTGCAGAAATCCTGTAACCGCTTGTTTGAGCAAGCATTTGCAATGACAAGAAAACGACTAATGTTAAACTGCCAAATACACTTTTATAGTTCATAATTATTCTCCTTTTGGGTTAAATCTTTTTGGAGAGAGATTTATTGTTTTCAATAGCTGAACGCCACGCCAAAGATTTCTTGCAAAAGTTGAAAATATTTATTGATTATTGTTTGGATTCGGTTAAAAATGATGTGAGTTTTCAAAATCAATCTGGAGTTTATTAAATGAAAATAATTCTTTCCTTTGGTCTCTTGTTTTTTTCTTTATCGTTCTGCAATATCGCGGAAAAATTTACAGGACAAAAGACCGGAACCAGTTCGACCAACACAAATTCGGTCAAACCAAACGAATCAAATTCAAATTCTTCTTCTACAACTTCTTCGGGCGACGGCGTTGGAGAAAAATATTCTTTAACCCCTGAACAATCAAGCATTTTGAACAGCGGAAAAGAGATGAAATGGGATGATCAGGGAATGTCATGGACGCTTCCGGCAAGCTGGAAAAAGACTAGTGCAACTGCGTTAAATGCGATGTGGTCATCTTCGGACGGAGCATTTTTAATAGTCAATATTTCGCCGATGAGTGCTGATTTTCCAACTGATGTCAGTCTCAAAGCCAATTATGATGGAGCCGTGACGCGTCAGAAAAATGGCGAATTGGAAAAATTGCGCTATTTGGAACTTGATGGAATCAAAGGCGTTGAGTTTATCGAAACGATGCTCCAGGGAAAAGATAGCCCTCGCCGTCAGCAATGGATTGCATTTCGCAAATACGCCGGACAATCGCAAATGGTCAATGTGATGCTGTCAACCAGCGGCGGTAAATTTGACAAACATCGGGATGAATTTGCAGCGATTATGTCCTCGACCAAAATGGCTAGATAAAGTAAAAGATAAAAAGTAAAAAACACTTCTAATATCAACTAGTTAGAAGTGTTTTTTTTTGAATTTTTTGGTAAAAAGATTCTTTACATTTTTCTGAAATCAACCTCATTGCAGAAAATTCTTTGCCGAAGTATAATTTGGCTTGAAAAAGCCAAGCAGTTTTAAGCCTATTCTTTTGCAACCAATTCTAGTCTGCAAAAACACAAAACCGTAAATCATTAAGGATTTTTCCATGTCAAAAAAACTATTTCTATTACTAATTGTCTGTTTTACTACCTTTAATTTATCGGCACAGACCCCAAACGATAATTACAACGATCTTTTTAAACCTTTGAAATGGCGTTCGATCGGACCGTTTCGCGGTGGACGTTCGGTAGCAGCCTGCGGTGTGGTCGGTGATCCCAAAACTTATTATATGGGAACGACGGGCGGTGGTCTCTGGAAAACAGATGATATGGGATTGAGCTGGCGTAATATTTCGGATGGATTTTTTAAGACCGGAACTATCGGCGCAGTTGCCGTTGCGGAAAGTGATCCGAA
>DAORIL010000193.1:0-10004 GCA_035438525.1 Pyrinomonadaceae bacterium | reverse complement strand
GTAATTGATGTTAAAACTATTGCTGATGATGTTTTGAGCGTGGTAAGTGAACTCGACAAAACTCTCTCAAAATCAGCTTCGTTCAATCTCAAGATCTTGCGACCAAACGGAACGGCTGAAATTATTGTTCCGCCCAATGTTGAAGCTGAAAAGCTGATTACCTTAACTGCGGGATTAGACGAAAATCTTAAAAAGCTCAAAGATTCTAAACTTGTCTGGCAGGATTTAAGCGAAGCCTCCGCACTAAAAACAGGAAATTCTTATTCCTTTACGCTTAAAGAAAACGAATCGAAAAATGTTCGGCTGATGGTTTATGCCAAATTAAATGGCATTGATACCAAAGTTGCTCAGGATGAGAAAACTATTACGGTCGGAAAAAAAGACAAAACTCCAACTCCGACTCCAACCCCGACGCCGGAAACCTTTGACAGCACTAAACTCAGATTTGGCGGCACAATGCCCGATATTTGGGCAGGCGGAAGTAATGATCGCGGATTTGAGGTTTCGAGGCAATTTGCCAAAATGAGCGGAACCGGTGATTGTGCCGCCGACCATTGGGCAGCCACTGTGCAGGGTAAGGTTTATGGACAGATTGGTCCGTCATTTGTCTATAACGAAAAGGATATTCAAACCGAAATCACTAATTTCGTTGACTATTCAAAAGCTTGGGGCAGAACCTCTGAAGTGCGGGATTTTGCCATCGGTGATTTCAAAGGTAAATTTGTCGATACATCCCTCAATTTTTCCAGAGGCACCGGCGGAATGTTTGGATATACAAATGATTCGGTCAAAGCCGAAGGTCGTGGTTGGATCATCAAGGAAAAACAAGTTGTGGCGATTGGCTATCTTGTCACCGGAAATGGTTGTCACGATAATCACGATCAGGCATTTTTAATGAGTCAGGGACGAGCTGCTCAAGCCGAAGCTAAAGCCATCGTTAATAGTTTGACCCTGATTGGCGGAACCTTTGCCAAAACGCCTTACAAAGGACCGAAACTCGATGGTTCTGATATGCCGCGCCTTAAACTGGTAGTTTCGCCCGACCTCAAAAAATTGAAAAAAGGCGATGTAGTCAATGTTCAGGCAGTTATCGAAAACGAAGAAAATGCCGAAAAACCATTGCAGTTCGATTGGACAGGCGACCACGCCGGAAGCGGTGCAAGTGTTAAATTCCTGGCCAATAAACCCGGTAAACAATCGCTTTCGGTCAATGTTCCGGGAGTTGGCAGTGCAGCCGTCGAGTTTGAAGTTGCCAACCTGAAAGCTGAAATTAAACTGGTCACTCCGCAAACAAAAGTTGCAGTTGGAGTTCCGGTTGCTTTCACCGCCCAGTTACTTTCTGACGGAAGTCCTCTGACAGGAAATTACATTTACCGTTTCCAACCTTCACCGGAAGTAAAATTTGATACGAATGAATCTGCCAAACAGCAAACCAATGCTATTTTTGCTAAACCCGGACGTGAAAAAGTTTGGGTGCAGATTTTGGAAAGAAAAGATCAAGTTCTCGAAACAGTTGCCGAATCTGACCAAATCGAAATTGAAATTGTCGCACCCGAATTAAAAATTACTTTTGACCAGGACAAGGCTTTAGTTGGCAAAGCCGTTAAAGCCAAAGTTGAAGTCGTTCCGCCCGATTTGAAAAACATAGATTTTCGTTGGGAAATTCCCGCCAATGCCCGTCAAACTCTCCAATCGCCGGATGCTAAAGAAGTTACTTTTATTCCGCAGAATGCAAATCCGATCACTATCAAAGTCAATGCCCGCGTTCCGGTTTCGGGCGAAGATCTAGGCGCGAAAGAAGCGACGATAACCGCACAAAAATATGATGTCAGAGTCAATGTTTTAGGCGCAGAAGGTCCGAAACCGCAAGTTTGGAAAGAAGGAGTCGGATTGGTCACGGTGGAAAACGGAATTGCCATTCATCAATTTGTCGGTTTGCGGGCAGAAGTTTCGCCGCTGCCGGAAAATCCCAGATTCGAATGGACTTTGAACGAAGATTCACATTTTGCCGGAAACAATATTACTCAACAAGTTCGCGTTTCGCGCAGTCAAACGGGAACTTGCGAGGCTACCGTTATTGTTCGTGATAAAGACGGCATTGAACTCGGACGCGGGAACGGAACTTTCAACGTCTCGATTTCGCAAATGGAGCTTGACAAAGCCAAAACGATGGGCGGAACCAACGGAAAATTGACTCAAGCCAAAGACATTATTAAAAAAGGTCAGCTTGATGAAGCCATTAAATTGGTTGACGAAGTTCTCAAAGCCAGCCCGAAAAATACCGAAGCCGCGACGCTTTCCAAAAAGTGGAAAAAGGACCGAACTACAATCACCACGCAACTTGCCAAAGTTCGCTCGTTGATTGATAAGCAAATGTTTCCCGAAGCCTCAAACGAATTGATCGTGGCAAAAAATCTGCACAATCTTTACCCGCCCGTTCTCGAAATCGAAAAAGAACTTAACGACAAATGGGGTAAACACGATTCAGGCTTAAATTTAGCGGTTGGCGAAGTTCGTTTGGCAAATGAAGCAAGAAATTTCAAAAAAGCTCTGGAGTTAGCCAAAGAGATTCGCGCCAAATATCGTTTGATGAGCGGAACTGAACAAACTCTCAAAAATTACGAAGATTGGGCGACTACTCACGAAGCCGAAAAGAATCGGCAACGAGCAATTTTGCAGCAAGGGGAAGCAAAATTTAACGCTTACGATTATGAAGGCGCAATCAAAGATTTCGATGTGATGTGGGGAAACAATCACTACGAATATTGGAGCATTTACGAACCTGAGCCGAAGAAATACGGCGATTTGCGAAACGAAGCATTTACCCGTCTCAAACGAATCAACGAACTAATGCCGTTAGTTGGACAAGTTGTTGATAATCCGAATTTCAACAAAACAATGATTCAAACGGCACTCAAAAATGTTGATGAGGTTTTGCAGCTTCAGCCAACCAACGCCAAAGCACAGGAATATAAAACAACTTTGACCGAACGACTCGGACGCGGTGAAAAAGGGATGCAATATGAACAGGCAATCAAAAAAGGCAACGAATATTCCGATGCTCAAAACTACGGCGAAGCAATTAAAGAATATGACAAAGCGATTAAATCCGATGGAAAAAGTGCCGAAGCCTATCGTCTGCGCGGAAGAGCAAAACGTGCTAATGGAGACTTAAAAGGTGCACTCAAAGATTTTGATAAATCCCTTGAACTTAATCCAAACAACAGTAAAACCTTTGTCGGACGCGGTTTAGTTCGGGAAAAAATACCGGACCTCAATGGTGCTTTGAGCGATTATAGCCGGGCGATTGAACTTGACCCGAATTATACCGCCGCTTACAGCAATCGCGGAGGTTTGCGGATAGATATTAACGATTTTCAGGGAGCTATCACAGACTTTGATAAAGTCATTTCGCTTGATCCGAAAAACACCTCAGCTTATATCAATCGAGGGGTGGCAAAAACCCGGCTCGAAAACTACAGCGAAGCACTCAAAGACTACAATAAAGCCATCGAATTAGACTCCACAATAAGTTTGACCTATAACAATCGCGGTTATACCAAAGAAAAACTTAATGATCTGAAAGGGGCTTTGAGCGATTACGAAAAAGCGGTTGCGCTTGATCCGAATAGCGAAACCGCTAAGAGTCGTTTGGAAAAATTAAAAGAAAAAATGCAGAGTAATCAGGTCGCAGTCAAACCAAGCCCGACCCCTTTGCCAACACCAACGGCAAAACCGACTCCAAAACCGACTCCAACTAACATTCCCGCCGGTAAAGAAGTCGAGATTTTCAATAATATGAATATCTACGGTGTGCAGAATAAACCAACCGCACTGACGAAATTCACGATCACTAAACCTCACGTCATTACTTACATTTTTACTTATCATTGGAACAATGCAAGCGGTAATCGAACCGTAGGTTTTATTGGAATTTATAACGAAAGAGGAGAACGGTTTGGTCCGTGGCAGGCAACAGGAACAGCGGGACAGGGTGGAGTTCTCAATGCTAATTGGGAAGTTTACCCGAACATTATTATTCCGGCTGGAACTTACACGATTGTGGTTTCACAGGAGGAAACATGGTCGCAAAATTCACAAAGCGGCGGCAGAGGGATGTCAATTGTTAAAGGTTATCCGACTAGTGGTGTAACTCCCCCAACGCCAACTACTAAACCATCGAATACTCCGACAACTACTCCAAAACCTACTCCGACAACTCCAAAACAGGGAGCAGTTGTCGTTGCTGTCATTCAAAACCGTTCAAGCGAACCAACTCATATTTTTGCCGAAGGCGACAACTTTGGACCACAAAACAAAATTGCTCCCGGAGCCAGCAAAGAAGTCAGCGTCAGAATGACAGCCGACGGCAGAATCAAGTTTTTTGCCGGACGTAATGGACAGGTAATTACCAGTAAGATCTGGACAGGTGACCCAAGTGATATGAACCGCTACCCGAAAGTGATTTTCGATGGTAGCCAACTAATTATTACCACAGGATTAAGGTGAAAAATTACAGGAAGGAGGTAGAAATATGAAAACACGAGTTTTTATTACTATTCAAATCGTTTTATTAATTGGTTTTTTGATTACAGCAGCATTTGCTCAGGAAAAAGTTATTTTTGATAACTGGAATGTCTATACGGTTTATAATAATCCGACTTCAAATACAACCTTTACCATTAAACAGGTGCAGATTGTCACAACAATTATCAATTATCACTGGAACAACGGACGCGGAGCAACTCCGGGCACAATTGCGATAAAAGACTCGACCGGAAACATTTATGGTCCGTGGAATACCAAAGGCTCTCCCGGACAAGGCGGTGTGCCAAATGCTATCTGGACGGCATATCCAAACGCAAAACTACCGGCAGGCACATATACGGTGATTGATTCCGATCCGCAGACCTGGGCGCGTAATTCAAGTTCGGGTAATAGTGGTTTTTCAAAAATTTTGGGTAATTCGCCGATGCCGCAACGGGAATTGATTGCGATTGTAGAAAATCAATCGAATGTCAACGTTCTTATTTGGCAAGACGGATATGCGCCGCGCGATATGCAGGATGTTTTAAAGTATCATCTCGAACCGGGATGGAAATCATCGTTAAAAGTCAAAATTACCGCCAACGGACAGATTAAATTTATAGCAGGTTCCGGCGGGGCAAGCGAGACGGGGCAATTCAACAAAGTTATCGGAAGCTGCATGTGGGCAGATGATCCTTCTAATAACGGTCGGATTCCGTATGTGATTTTTGATTCAAGCAAACAGTTAGTTTGCCGCGATGGTAAAAAGTGAAATCACAATAGTATTTTTCAAGCTGACGGCGGCTAATGTCGCCTCAGCTATTATCGTTTTTTCAAAATCTTTATCTATAAATTATGCTCAATAATCCATTCAAAACTTTAATTAAATATGTGGAAATACACGGTTTGATTTTCTTTCTGATAGTCGCTGTCTTTTCAATCAACGGTTTTGCCAAATCGTTTACTGCGCTGATTGAAACTGACCTTGACCTTGACGGAAAGACGGAACGAATTGAGTTGAACAGTGAGAATAATTTCGCTTTGCAAATCAAACACGGCAGAAAATTAATGTGGGAAGGTGTGCCATCACGCTGGAAACCCTGGAAACTCGAAATTGCAGATGTTGACGGCGATGGAAAACGCGAAATCATCATTGGAATCATCAAGTCAACCAAATTTTTTCCCAAACCGCACAATTGTTTGTTCATTTACGACTGGAAAAATGGTCGCGCCTTTCCAAAATGGCTTGGCTCATCGCTCGGCAAACCTTTCACAGATTTTTTATTTTCGGATTTGGATAATGCGGTCGGCGATGAATTGATCGCTTTAGAAACCAATTTGGATGGAAAAAAGAGTCTGGCGGTTTATCGCTGGAACAGTTTCGGATTCACTCTCGATTGGCAACAGGGAAATTGGCAAACGGCAAAAATTTTAGGCGTGAAAAACGGTCAGATTTCGCTCGAAACAGATGAAAAAAGCATTTTTTTATCAATGGATTTAGTGAGGAATAAATTATGAAACAGGCTACTTATAGAAAATTTTTAATCTCGATTTTAACGACTCTATTTTTTATTAACGTAATTTCAGTTGTCAATGGACAAAATGCCCGCGTTAAACCTTACAAAGTTTCGGCGACATTGACGGAAGTGATAAATCTCAAGCATTTCAACAAAGCAATGCCTGTAAATGCGGCAAAACGTGCAATGCTGGCAAAGAATTTGTTTGCCGTTTCGCCGACCAAATCCAAACAATTGTTCCATATTTACGAAGATAACGATTACAAAAATATTCCTTCGTTTGTGACGACAGATTCGCTTTTGCATCTCTATCATATTTTCTTTGATTTCACACTCCGCACGGTTGAAGAGAAAAGTTTAATGCCCGTTTTGCAGCGTTTGACCGAGGGAATGTTGACCGATTCGATCAAAACCTGGAATGAGACGAATGATGCAAAACTAAAATCAGCGGCACTTAAAAACATCGCTTATTTTGCGATTGCTGCGAAAAATCTGGGATTGAATCCGAAAGTTCCGACGGAAGCTGAAAGTTTGATCAAAGTTGAGATGAATTTGATCAATCGTCATGAAGGATTCGCGGTTGGAACAATTTTCCCATATCAAATTGATTATTCGCAATTCATCCCACGCGGACATTATACGCGGAGCGAAACCCTGCAAAAATTCTTCCGCGTGATGATGTGGTATGGACTTGCACCGTTTGCTTTGAAATCAAATCAAGGACGCGCCGATGAAACAATTCGCCAAAGTTTGTTGTTGACGCGCTCGCTGTATCGGGCAAACCTCGAAAATGATTGGGAGACTATTTACGAATCGACTTCGTTTTATGTCGGTGCGGCTGACGATATTACTCCGGCGGAATGGAAAGCTTTGTTGGATTCGGTTTTTGGTAAAAATGCCGAACTCACAGCTTTTACCAATACTCAAAAATTTGATGCTTTTTTTGAAGCGGCTCAAAAACTTCGTCCGGCGGAAATTCAAAATCAACGGTTGATTGAGCCCGGCAAAACCGTTGCTCCGGATGCTGCCGTTCAATTCCGTCTGATGGGACAGCGTTATATTCCCGATAGCGAAATTTTGCAAAAACTTTCGGTTCCGCTCAAACGTGTTTTCCCAACCGGGCTTGATGTAATGTCGGTTTTGGGCAGTAATCGCGCAACAAATATTCTCGACACAAATCCGACGATTTATAACCCAAACAACTGGTCCGAATACAAATCGGAACGGACAAAATTAGTTGGAAAATTTTCCAAAATCAAGCATGAACGCTGGACTTCGAATTTGTATTGGAGTTGGTTGGATGCTTTGCGGATTTTACTTGAACCTGCGCCCGAAGGTTATCCGTCATTTATGCGAAACACGGCTTGGGAAGATAAATCTCTCAATACAACTTTAGGTTCGTGGGCTGAACTGCGGCACGACACGATTCTTTACGGCAAACAAAGCGGCGCAGAAATGGGCGATGGTGATGAGCCTGCGCCGTATAAAGGTTATGTCGAGCCGAATGTCAGATTTTGGGATCGAATGTTAAACCTGACCAAACAATCACGCGAAGGTTTAACCTCCAGAAAATTGATGCTCGAAGATTTGGAAGGAAGATTTGAGTCGTTTGAAGAAATTTTGACTAATCTCAAACAAATTTCCGAAAAAGAACTGCGAAACGAAAAGTTGACCGCAGATGAATATCAATCAATTCGGACTATCGGTGGAACGCTTGAATATCTGACGCTTTCGGTAATGACCGGAAATCCTGATACTTGGGAATTGGTCAACGAAACCGATAAAGATATGGCGGTTATTGCTGATGTTCACACCGGCGGCGACAAAGTTTTGGAAGAATCCGTCGGACACGCCAATGAGATTTTGGTAATTGTCCCGATCGAAGGAAAATTGGTTTTAACCCGCGGCGCAGTTTTTAGTTATTACGAATTTATTTATCCGTCAGCAGACCGTTTGACCGATGAAAAATGGCAAAAAATGGTTAATGCAGGACGTGCTCCCGCACCTCCGATTTGGACGAAATCATTTCTTTTGTCTAATAAAAAATAGACCATAAAATTTATCATAAGTGCGATTACTAAAAGCAAAAAAGAAGTTCAATACTAAAAACTGGATTGAACTTCTTTTCATTAAATCAGATTGAGATTTTTCTCTAAAATTGGCTAAAAATTATTTTGTTAATAAACTAACCAACCATCAAATGCCCATCCGGTATAGCCATCGTAGCTAACACGGCACCATCTTCCGACACGACCTCCAACCCTTTCAATATAATTCTGACAACCTAATATTTTTACGGTAGCTCCGTGCGGGATCTGCAAAATCCGATAACCTGTTTCGCTATTTGGTTCGCTTCGCAAGGCTAAAAATCCATCACCGGGCGAACTGACCCGTGCAAAACTTCCTGAGCCTTGGATGATCGGAACATTTTTCTTGGCTTGGGGCTGCACAGGTTGTTTTTTCTGTTTTTCGAGCTCTTTTTCAAGATCTTCCAGCCGCTTTTGCAATTTTGCTGTTTCCTCATCCGGCGTAGCTGTTTGCGTAGCCGCAGGCGGTATCTGAGTATTTGTTGCTGGTTGCTGCCACGGAGAAATGGTGCAGGCAAGGGCTAAAAATGAAAGAATAATTAGCACAATCGTTAAATTAAAAAGATTTCTGCTCTTCATATTTGCCTCCCGACAATTTTGTTTGATTTTTTGAAATTAAATTGTCAAACATAACTGTCTTTCCTACTGTTAATTCAGCAAGATTTATGCCAGATGAAGCATTTCTGGAATTATCCGATTGACGGAGTTTTTACTCCAAAAAATTGACTTTTTAAAGCAACCAAAAGGATAGCTATTTGCTTTTATTTCAAATATTTGCGGAATATTCCACACAATTAATGAAAAATCCGCAGTTTGAAAATTATGACAACTTTTTTTTCAAAAAAAGCTCGATTTATCGCCCTAATTGAGAAATGCTATTCGGCACATAATTTGCGCTGTATTTAATCGGGAGGTCAGAACATTTTGAAAAAAGATGTCTTAAAGATATGAGTCGAAATTACTTTTTCGCTTCGTGGTTGATTTTCGTTTTAGTTCTTAATCCAATCGGTTTATTTGGAAATCAAGTTTCCGGCGTAAACCATAAAGCAGATGTTAAAAATGATGTTGTGCAGGGGATAAATCTTTATCTTAATCAATTCAATAATACTTGCTTTAAAAAAGTTATCAGCATTGGCAACCCGACAAAATTTAGCGATGCCTTAGAGAAAAATGTTAATCGTTACTATGTTGGCGAAGAAGGGGAAAAAAAGATCAAAGAACTCTCACCGAACGCTAAATCATTTCATTATACCTATAAATTAATTGGAATGACGGCAGATTTTGTCTTTCCGTTTGATCCGGCAAAACTTGAATCGTTTGCGTCTAATACAGACAAAGAAGGTTATAAAAACCGGCAAACGATGATGCACGAAGTCACGCATCATATCGAATGGCTCAATAATGTCAAAGAAAGTTCAAAAACATTATTGCGTTATGATAATCCGCGCTCTGAACGGAATACTAATTATCAGGACTTTGTAGTTAATCAACTGGTTAACTGGGCGAAAAGTGAAGCCCTTCTCATCAAAGATCATCAGCCATTGCAATATTTAACTGCCTGGAAAACTCTCGAAACCAATCTAAATGATTTAGCAAAAGGTTCAGCCGCTAAAGGAAATCCGCCCGACAGTAATTTGGAAGAAATGACGGGGTTTCAGGTTAAGTTTGATGAAATTAAAAAGCATTATTTGAATAACGGATGCGGTGAGGACTTGCGGGATTTAGTGATTTTGGCAGATGCCCTGCCAGCTTTTACAAAAGTTCTCGAAGTTGAAGGCGGAAAAGAAATACAACTCGGCGAAAGTATTAATCAGATCGGAAAGGCTCGGTGAAGGGAAGAGTGGAAGATCTGGGTGTCGCCGGTACCTTTAAA
>DAORIL010000192.1:0-10022 GCA_035438525.1 Pyrinomonadaceae bacterium | reverse complement strand
TTTGCTTAGCAAAGTTTCTACATTTTGCTTTTAACCCCTAACTTAATTTCAGTCAACTAAGTTCTTTTTTATAAAACTTATTCATTTTAGGTTATTTTTGTGTGCAAAAAATCACGCATTTTTTGCCATTTAAAAATTCCGAATTAGTTGACTGATTTTTTATATTTCAATTTATAAAGTGAGGTTCGTAATGAAAACCCTAGCAGCATTTTTTTTGTTTTTATTTTTTGTGATTGTTGTTCCGGCACAGACAAATTCCCAAAACGGTTCTGATACAACTGAAAAGAAAGAAACAGAAGTTAAAAAAGAGACATTAGCGAAAAAAGATGAATTATCCGAAGTTAAAAAGGATGATCCAAAACCTCCGTTACCATCGGGAAGTATTGCGGAAAAGAAAAAGCCGTTTAATGTGCCAAAATTCTCCGTTTCGCCAAATATTGATGGAAAACTGGATGATGAAATTTGGAAAAATGCTGTTAGATTAGAAGGTTTTGTTCAATTTCAACCCGGAGATGGTGGTGACCCCTCAAAGCAAACTGTTGTTTATTTAGGATATGATGAAAAGTTTTTGTATATCGGAATTCACGCTTTAGATGATCCGGACAAAATTCGGGCAACGGTTGCCCAACGGGATCAGATTTTTGGGGAAGATAACGTCCGAATTCTTTTGGACACCTTCGATGACCAGCGTCGCGGATATTTGTTAGGGTTTAACCCGCTTGGGATCCAGGGAGACGGGATCTATACCGAAGGTAATAATAACGGTAATGATACCGACATGAATGTTGATATTTTAATGGAATCAAAAGGTATCACACTTAATGATGGTTGGTCCGTTGAAGCTAAAGTTCCTTTCAAATCCTTACGTTATACCGCCGGAAAAGGGAAGTTTTGGGGGGTTCACATTTTACGTAAAATTTCCCGTTTTAACAATGAACAAGATTCATGGATGCCCATTAATCGAAATATTAACGGGTTATTGGTTCAAGCCGGAAAATTAACTGGGTTGGATGAAATTAAAGCAGAAAAAACTTTAGAGTTCGTCCCGACTTTAACTTTTAAAGAAACAGGTCATCGAATTAATGGCAATAGGTTTTCAAATCCTCCGATTCAACCTGATTTTGGTTTTACTTTGAAATATAGTTTGAGTTCAAATGTAACGTTAGATGCGGCCTACAACCCGGATTTTGCCGATGTGGAAGCCGATGCACCTGTAGTCGAAGCTAACCAAAGGTTTCCGATCTTCTTTGAAGAAAAACGCCCGTTTTTTCTGGAAGGGGTTGATATTTTCAAAACTCCAATCTTTGCAGTTAATACCCGGCAAATTCAAAATCCGGACGTGGCTTTGAAATTAACCGGAAAAGTTGGCAAAAACTCTTTTGGAGTAATGGCGGCCGTTGATGATCCGATTAGTGGAAATCCGAATGGGGATAAAGCCTACGTCGGAGTGGTCCGGCTCAAACGTGATTTTGGCAAAGAATCCCATTATGGATTTTTGGCAACTTCTTATAATTTCCCTAATAAACGCAACCAGGTTGGCGGTTTCGATGTTCGTTGGAAAATTGATGACAACAAAACATTTAATGCACAAATTCTAGGCACGACTTCCCGCAATTATTTTTATAATCCGAATTTAGATGAGTCAACCTATCGGACCGGAAATGCGGCAATTTACAACTACGAGTTTAATAACAACCGAAAACTTGGTGGATGGGGATTTGGCGGAGTTGGTAGAACACAAAATTATCGGGCTGATGTCGGATTCACCCGCCGCACCAACACCAATGAACTCTATGCTTACAAATTTATTTCGTCAGACCCAAAACCAAAGAATTTTTTAATTCGCCGTAATCTTAATTTTAATTTTAATTTTGCCCATGATTTTCAAGGTCGTTTTCAGAATCTCAACACCAATGTCAACGGAAATGTTTCGCTCAGGGGTAGTTTTTACACCGGCGGCGGCTTTTATATGGGTGCGGAAAAACTCATCGAAGAGGAATTTGGTCCAAAACGTGGGGTAAATCCAAGAGGTATTTTGCAAACGGGAGCATTTTTTGGTGCGGCTGACCGGATGGCTAAACAAACAGGCGGTTGGGCTTGGGCGGAAAAGAACTTTAGCAAAAGACTGTATGCCTATATCAATTACCAGATGGATAAAAATGTCTTTGACTTTGATTTTGGGGCGGGTGATAAGTATCCCAGAGTCAGTCCGGCAGCTTTGTTAAATCCGAACAACCCGCAGGATCCGGGAACGGGAAGCCAATGGAATATCAATGGCGGAGCGGATATTAAACCGACCGATAGTCTGAGCTTTAACCTCAACTTCAACAAAACAAAGTTGACCAGGAATGATACGGGTTTAGTAGCCTTTAATTCAAATATTTTTCAAGTAAAAACTGTTTACCAGTTCTCTCGTTTTGTCTCTTTGAAAGCACGAATTGATTACGATACTTTGAGTAGTCGTCTGCGTGGACAATACACTTTCGGGTGGACCCCGAGCCCGGGTAAAGCTTTATATGTTGGTTATAATGACAAATGGAGCAACAACGGTTACGAATTTAATCCGCGATTACCCGGGATGGTTCAATTAGATCGAACATTTTTCATTAAATTTTCCTATCTATTCAGAAAAAGTTTTTAATTTTAATAAAAAAAATTGGATTTGATACAAAGTTTGAAACTCTTTGCTAAAACCTTACGTTATAAATTCATTAGCAAAGAAATTCCAACTTTGTATCAACTTCAACAATTAGCTTTCCCCGAGCTTAGAAACAATAATGAAGAAATTATCTGCGTTTTTATTTATTTTATTTTTTGTAATTACTATTTTTACTCAACCTCCAGCCACACCAACAGTCGATTCCTCAGGAGAAGGCAAAAACATCGCCGGAAGTCTCGCAAAAGTTGTTCGTCAACCAGTAACTATTCCCAAATTTACGGTATCTCCTGTAATTGATGGAAAACTTGACGATGAAACTTGGAAACAGGCTGCTGTTCTTAAAGATTTGATCCAAACCGGACCTGGGGATAATATCGCGTCTTCCAAACCAACTGAAGTTTATATTGGTTACGACGAAAAGAACCTGTATATTGCCTTCAAATGTTGGGATGAAAAGGATAAAATTCGTGCTTCCGTCGCCCAGCGCGATGGAGTTTTTGGCGAAGACAATGTCCGTTTTTGGCTTGATACCTATGATGACAAACAACGGGCTTATGTGTTTGGTCTAAATCCTTTGGGAATCCAACAAGATGGAATTTATACCGAAGGTCGGGGAGCGGATTTTAACGTTGATGTTTTGTTTGAATCCAAAGGTGTCATCGAAGATTGGGGTTGGTCGGTTGAGGCTAAAATCCCTTTCAAATCGTTGCGTTATACGGCGGGAAAAGGCAAGTTTTGGGGGTTTAATGCCGCTCGAAACATTGACCGTTTAAATGATGAATTTGATTCGTGGGTGCCTATGCCGCGTGATAACCCGGGTTTTCTAAGTCAATTCGGCAAAATTACCGGGTTGGATGAAATAAAAACTGAACGCACTTTTGAAATTATCCCAACTTTGACCCTTAAAGAAACCGGAAAACGAGTCAGCCAAACCAAATTTTCAAATCCGGCAATTGAACCAGATTTCGGCTTTACTGCTAAATATAGCCTTTCGCCAAATGTGACACTAGATGCTGCCTACAATCCTGATTTTGCCGATACCGAAGCCGATGCGCCCGTAGTGGAAGCCAATCAACGTTTTCCCATTTTCTTTTCAGAAAAACGCCCGTTTTTTCTGGAAGGGGTTGAGATTTTTAATACTCCGATTCAAGCGGTTTACACCCGGCGGGTGGAAAATCCGGATGTTGCAGTTAAATTGACCGGCAAAATCGGTAAAAATTCATTTGGTATTTTTGGGGCTGTTGATGACCCGTTAAATAATCCATTTGATAAAAAGGCATTTATCGGGGTAGCCCGCTTTAAACGTGATGTTGGCAAAGAATCAAACCTCGGTTTTTTGGCAACCAGTTATAATTATCCCGAAAAGCACAATCAGCTTGCCGGATTCGATACCCGTTGGAAAATCAATAAACAATCGGTTTTTCGGGCACAAATCCTTGGCTCAACCTCAAAGAATTATTTTTATAATCCTAATACTGATACTGCGGATTTTCGAGTTGGGAATGGCTTTGGTTTTAATTATCAATATAGCTATGAGGCAAAAAACTATAATTGGGGATTCGGCGGTGATGGAGCATCAAGTAATTTTCGGGCCGATGTCGGATTTACCCGCCGAACTAATTCAATGCAGAATTATGTCTTTGGTGGTATCAACTCCGATTCAAAGCCAAAATCATTTATTATTCAAAAGAATTTAAGTGGAAGTTTTGGGGTTCGGAATGATTTTGCCGGAAGGATGCAGGGTTGGGGAATG
This sequence comes from Pyrinomonadaceae bacterium, assembly GCA_035438525.1. Lineage (GTDB taxonomy): Bacteria > Acidobacteriota > Blastocatellia > Pyrinomonadales > Pyrinomonadaceae > JAIBCC01. The sequence continues at coordinate 5,610 of DAORIL010000192.1, read as the reverse complement.
GATTCCAATTTAAATTTTAGTTTAAAAGGAAACACCCAGGTTGGAGTTGGTTTTTCGATCGGTCCGGAAAATATTTATGAAGATGAATTTGGACCGAAGCGAAATAATTTGCAAGCCGGTGCTTTTTTCGGTGAGCCAAAAAGATCGGCTTTTGGTTATGGTGGTTTTGGCTTTTTCTACAAACGTTTTAACAAAAGATTTGCGTTTAATAGTAGCTTCAATCTTTTTGGCAACAGTTTTGATTATGATTTTGGGGGCGGCGGAAAATTTTTACGGATTAGTCCGGCAGCCTTAGCATTTGGGCAAGGGGTGGCACTTGACCCTGGACCTGGGAAAAGTCTAAATTATGAACTTTATGGAGAGTTTAAACCGACTGATAAGTTCAATTTAGAGTTAGGTTACAGTAAATCAAAATTAACCCGAAACGATACCGGATTGACCGCGTATGATTCAAATATTTTTACGCTTCGCTCGGTTTATCAATTTTCCCGATTTGTTGCATTCAAAGCAAGACTTGATTACAACACTTTGAGTAGTCGCATTTTCGGACAATACACCTTTAGCTGGACACCAAGTCCGGGCAAAGCGTTATATGTCGGCTACAATGATAGTTGGAATTACAAAGGGTTTGCATTTGGGCAACCACAACCGGGTTTTCTCCAATTAAATCGAACATTTTTTATCAAAATGTCATACCTTTTCCGCCGAAGTCTTTAGTCCCCCTTTAATCTGAGGCGAAAAAAAAGAAAAGTGGTTTGAAGCGATTCAGACCACTTTCCTTGTTAATTTGCGATAGTTTTTATGCAATCAATCAATCTTTCGATTTCCTCTTGGGTTGAATAACAGGCACAACCGATTCGCACTAAGCCCTGTTCCGTAAGCCCCAATCGTTCAATAACTGTCATGGCATAAAAATCTCCATGCGAAGTGAAAATACCACGTTCAACCAGTTTTTTACTTACTTCTTCGGAATCTATATCTTTGACAGTAAAACCCAGAGTCGGAGTGCGATTACCATCAGGCGGCTGTCCGTAAAGCTTGACACCTTTGATTGAACCTAAACCAATCCACAACATTTTGAACAATTCCATTTTACGAGAATGAATTTCGTGAAACGTATTGGTTAATTTTTCGCGTCTCGAATTGCCTCCCGAAAGCGAAGCGAGAAAATTAACCGCCGCTGCCGCGCCTGCAATTGATTCGTGGCTTTGGGTTCCAGTTTCTACTCTATCAGGTGAATTTTCCGGTGCAGGTCGTAATTTGGGGAAATCAATTTTTTCGAGCAATTCTTTGCGTCCGTAAAGAATTCCGATGTGAGGACCATAAAATTTGTAAGCTGAACAAGCCAGAAAATCACAATCAAAATCTTTTACATCAATTAAATTATGTGCGGCGTAATGAACGGCATCCACGAAACTTAAAGTTCCATTTGCTCTTGCTAATTGACAAGCCCGTTTGACATCCGAAATCGTTCCAATCGCATTTGAAGCCGCCCCAATTGCGAGTAATTTAGTTTTTGCATTGAACAATTTTTCCAGTTCGCCAAATTCGAGCGTGCCGCTTTCAATATCCATCGGCACGACTCGAATTACAACACCTCTGTCTTTTTCTAACGAGCGCCAGGTGTCGCTATTTGCATGATGGTCTAACTCTGTAACGATAATTTCATCACCCGCTTTGAAATCACGCCCAAGCGCGCGACCGAGATGAAACGTCAACGATGACATATTTTGCCCAAACGCAATTTCATCCACGGAAGCATTCAAAAAATCCGCTAAAGCCTTTCGGGAATCTTCAATAATGGCATCAGTTTCGTTACTGGTCGGATACGCCCAATGCGTGTTGGCATTGTGATAAAAAAGATAGTCTGTCATTGCCTCTGCAACAGAGCGGGGAACTTGGGATCCACCTGGACCGTCAAAATAAGCCACTGGAAAACCGTTATGAATGCGATTCAACGCGGGAAAATGATCACGAATTTCTTCAACTGAAAGAGTTTTATTTAATGTCATACATTTTATTTTTTGCAAATTTCATCACCAAAAACTGTCCATTTTCCATCACTATTTTCCATTTCCCATAGTGCATTAAATTGATGGTCATTGACTTTGGTAATTGTTTCTTTAATTTTGGTTTCACCTGTTTTATCACTCAAAATGCCGTTCAAAATCAATTTATCCTCTACCCAGCCTGAACTTTCGATTTTGACAAAGGTGCTGTTTGAAGTAAAAGCAAATCGTTCAATTTTATTTCCATTTTGCCGCCAAAAATCCGTTGAGATTTTATTTCCATTTTGTTCAACTAGTCCATTTAACCAACTTTGGTTTAAGTCTTCCTTAACCGTCCAGTTAAAAGATTGTTGTGGGTTGTTCCTCCTCGTCACTGTCCAATTTCCCTTAAAATAATCAAGTCCGTCTGAGTTTTCGCCAGAAAAAGTAGTTTCGGTAAAAGTGAATAGAGCAATTGGAAGAAAAATAAAAGTTAAGGCGATAACCCAAAAAATCGTTTTATTAAATTTTTTCATTTTGGTTTTCCAATCAATTGTTATATATGATCTTAAATTCACCATCAATTGTTACGCTAGCTTCACTTTTATTAACGAAAACCAAAACATAATTTTCCTTTAGCAAGTGCTGTTTGGTCTCCGCTTTTTTCTCTCCGCCAAAACTGAACATTTTGAAATCCGGGTCAGGAAAATGTTCGTCAAATTGTTGTTGAAAATAGACATAACCTTCGATTGGTGAACCATTGACAGCCACAACTTTTCCAACAATTGTTCCCTCCTGCTCCAACTCAAAAGGAATCGCATAATGAGAATCAGGGGCAATTTCGATTCGTTCTTTCCACATAACAACCGAAGTTGATGAATTTACGTCTGTGTTTGTATCATTATTTTCTGAGTTAGAAATAGGGGTTGAATTCGTCCAACTTGAATTAGAATTGCCGTTTGTATTGGCATTTAAATTAGTTCGATTTGTATTAGTTTTTTTGTTGGGTGAAACATTCGGAGTTGTTTGTTTATTGGCATTTGGAGTAAGAGGTTGTTTCCTCAAATTGAGCAGTAAATACAAGCCAAAAATTGAAATTGGCAAGGCAATGAGAGCCGCCAGCAGAACAAACCATTTCAAATTTGATTTTGGATGCGTTGTAATTTCTTTTTGGGTAACTACCGGATCATTTATCAAAACCGTTGGCGTTTGGGAAAGTGTTTCGTGCAAACGCGCTCCGCATTCGGTGCAAAAGACCAAATCATCATCAACTACTTTCTGGCAATTATTACAAATCATAAACTTTTTAGAATGTTAGGTTAGTCTGAAAGTTGCGTCAAATTTGGAGAGGGAAAAATTGGTTATCAAAATAAGGTTGTGATATCTTAGAGGTTGAATAAGCGTTTTGATAGAATGTTATGGCGACACTTTTACAGGAATTACTTGAAATAACTTCCGATTTAAAGCAAAACGGGATTGAATATGCAGTTTGCGGTGGATTGGCGATGGCAATTCACGGCTTTGCACGAGCAACGATGGATATTGATGTTTTGATTCAGCCGGAAAGTTTAGAAAAAGCATTTCAAGTTGCTGCAAAAAAGGGCTTTGACATCAAAGGTTTAGATATTTCGTTCAAAGAAAGGGCCGTTGAGATTCGACGAGTTTCAAAAATTGATGATGACGGCGAAGTTTTATCGCTCGATTTACTGCTTGTAACTCCTTATGTCGAAGATGTTTGGGAAAGTAGGGAGCAAGTTGTTTTGTCAGAAAATCTATTATTTGTCGTTTCACGAGATGGCTTGATAAAAATGAAAACTCTGGCCAACAGACCGCAGGATTTAGCTGATATTGAGAGGTTACAAAACGATGAAACAGGTTGATATGTCCGAAAAAGCGATAATGAGCAGATTAAGGCAAGTTGATAAATTAAGAACCCTATGTCTTGCTCTGATGAAAGCCAAACGAGTCGAAAAAGTTGTTGCTAAAGAGAAACCAAACGAAGCTCCAAAAACAGTAAAGCTATGAAAATCCGCAAATTACAACTCAAAAATATCGGTGTTTTCGATGATGAAGAAATCGAATTCAAAGGATGCCCCGCGAAGGATAAAGCCGAGATTCATATTCTGACGGGTGAAAATGGAACGGGGAAAACTACTTTGCTTGAAAGTATTACCTATCTGTTTAACAGGGAGCAGAAAGAATTGCAGAATTCAGATATTTCTTCATCAGACTATTTAGATTATGGATTTCAAAGAAAAAAAAGATTGAGAAACTACAAAAAAAGTCCAAAGAGACAGATGTATGAGTTTGACTATGATGAGAATGTCCCGAATGAGTATTTAAATTTTGATTTTTTTGTAAGGTGTGAGTTTGATGATAAATCAGCAGGCTTTTTTGCTATATCAAGAATTGATAAAAAAATTGGTGATCAAACAATTCAATTACATGGTGGAAAAATTGAAGACTATCCAGATGGAACTTATGCTGTGTTTGCTTATTCTGGATATAGATCTATTACCTCAAGCCGAGTTGTTGCTCTTAGAGACGAAGAAAACTTTAATCCACTTGAGCAATCATTAAATTTTGTAAAAGATTCCTCAAAAAGGAATCAATTAACAATAAATCAATTAATTGCTAATTACATTTCAAAAAGTGCAATCGAAAAATCAAGAGACATAAAAAAGTCGAAAAAATTTGCTAAGGTTATTCAATCAATTCAAACTGTGGTTTCAGATATTACGGGCTGGAAAGTAGAATTTGATTTAGAAACCGACCCAACTAATTTAATTGCTAAAATTGATGGAAATGAATTCGATTTTGACGTTTTGCCCGATGGTGTCCGCTCCTTAATTAGTTGGATTGGAGATTTGTTATGTCGAGTTGATTTATTGAAATGGCAAGACGATTTGCCGATAACCGAAAAGAATTTGATTTTGTTGCTTGATGAAATCGAAGTTCATCTCCATCCCGCTTGGCAGAGAAAAGTCTTGCCTGTGGTGCAAAAACTCTTCAAAAATGCTCAGATTTTTGTTTCGACACATTCGCCGTTTGTGGTTAATTCGGTGGATGATGCTTGGGTTTATAAGTTAAAAGTTGATGAGAATGGAAAGGCTCATTGTGAAGATCCAATACTTTCAGAAGACGGAATAAGTTATCAAACTGTTTTGAGTGAGATTTTTGGGATTGACCAAGAATTTGGCGGAAAGACACAAGACGATTTGGATAAATTTTACAAAATCATCAGAAACGGCAAAGTCATAAACGAGAAAGAATTAACTGATTTAGCTAAATCGTTAGCGGAACAAAGCGAAGAATTAAACTCAATTGTTCAAATTGAACTTCGACAACTCAATCGAAAAAGGGGAACAAGTTTTGCTATATGATGAAGATTACGAGACCTTCCGCACCTGCTTTTTTAATGGACAATTTTGTAAAGTGGGGAACAACCTACGAAAATCTCAGAAAGAAAAATCCAAGTGCAAAATTCTCTTGGGTAACTCATAAAGGTAGCAAGGTCAATACTTTGCTTTTGCCAACTTTGATGAGAATGACTTCTATTTTATTGGAGTTAGAAAATGCTCATTGTTCTTTTTGCGATGGATTTCCTGTTGAATCCGTGAGT
>DAORIL010000191.1:0-10033 GCA_035438525.1 Pyrinomonadaceae bacterium | reverse complement strand
ATTCGTCATCAGAGGAATGACCGGCTGCTGCTGCATGACCATAAATTCAGCTTCGGCAATTAGTTCGTAACGCTTTTGCTCATCCAGTTCGGCGTTGGATTTGGTCAATAAATTATCAAAATCCTGATTCCACCAACCGGTAGCTCCATCATTGGCTTTGGTATAAAATAAACCCACAAAAGTAAATGGATCCATATAATCGCCAACCCAACCGCGTCTGCCGAATCCTTCATATTCAACCTTATTGAGCATCGGCAGAAATGTTTTGAACTCCATATTCTTGAGTTGAATGGTAATTCCTAAATTCTGTTTCCATTGGGCTTGGACAAATTCGGCCACAGCCTTATTACTATCTGCTGTGTTATAACTGATATTAACTTTGTCAGTTGGAAAAGTTGGACAAGTATATGAACCTTCCGAACCTTGGACAGGAAAACCAGCTTCAGCTAAAAGTTTACGCGCCCGTTCTGGATCAAAAATACGTTTTTTCCACTCTTCCTCGGAAATTTTAAGCTCTTTTAATTTTTGTGCCTGCACTTTTTTTCGCGCTTCTTCATATTTCGGGAAAATGCCTTCAGGAGTAAAATCGGTCAAAGGTTTAGCAACTTTGCGGAATTTCGCTAATGAAACTCTATCTATGGCTAAAGCAAAAGCTTGACGGACTTTAACATTGTCCATCGGCGGCTTTTTGACGTTTATCACATAAAATTCGGTCGCCACTTCCGGATGGTCCATATATTCATCTTTATTTATCCCTTTGATTTGGTCGAGCCAGGCGGCAGGCGGGGTATGATTATAAATTGCATAAATATCATTTGTTTTATACAAATTCATCATTGTCGTGGCTTCATCCAGCGGATAGAATTCGATTGAATCCAGATGAACATTTGCGGCATCCCAATAGGTCGGATTTTTGACCACAACCAATTTATCGTAAGGTTTATGAACCGCAACTTTGAAAGCACCGCTGGTCACAATATTTTCAGGTCTAGTCCAATCTTTCCCGTATTTTTCAATGACATGACGCGGAATTACACGAAAGAGTTGATGCGCTAAAAGCCCGATAAAATAAGGCGCTGGTTGGTAAAGTTTGAGTCGCAAAGTGTAATCATCAACGGCTTCAACTCCAATATCTTCAGCTTTGACCGGAACCAGTTCTTTACCTTCAATGGCGGCTCTTAATTTTGGATTTGCTTCGAGTTGTTCAGCCCGTTCTTTTTCATCGGCTTTTACCCAAAGACGTTCCGGCGAATCCATAAATTTATGAAATTCGCTGGCTGAACCAAGCATATCGTGGGTTTCAACCGCCATCGAATTTTCCTCAAAGTCTTTTTTCAAGAGAAAAGTTCCGTCGGGATTTTTGACAAATAAGCCACCTGAGTTATAGGCTTCGCCGTATTTAAGCGAATAGCCGAAAAGAGCACTGCGCGAGGCGAGTTCAGGCGAAAGAGCCCGACGAAACATAAAGACAAAATCTTTGGCAGTAATTGGCGTGTTATCGGAGAATTTAGCGTTTTTTCGTAAATTAAAAATGTATTCCGTTCCGTCTTTGCTGATTTCCCAGCTTTCAGCGATTCCCGGAATCGCTTCCATAGTTTTTGGATGATATTCCACTAATCCGTCATAGAGTGACATATAGATCCTCGCTTCCGGTTGTCCATTGGCAACTTGCGGATCAAGCGATTCGGGTTCCGATCCTGAAATATATCTCAATACATTATCTTTGGGGGCTTCGGTTTTACCGTAGTAACGGTTATTGGCGGAACTGGTGCAACTATTAAAAATAAGCGAAAAAACAACCAAAGCAACACTCAGACGAGCTTGGCTAAAACTAATACGCGCCATAATTTACGCTCCTTGAATTAAATTCTGTTAAAATCCGGGGAAAGCTGATAAGTAAAATTAATACAGTGCTAAAATATCACGTTATAAACTTAACAAGCAACATAATTTACTTTGAATTCTGGGGGTTAGATATGGTTTTCTTGTCTGCGGGTTGCCAATTATCGTTTATTTCGACTTGTTTTAGTGACGGGGCGTCTAATGAATTTACTTCAAAACCTTGAATATAAGGCTTGACCAGGGAATACGACATTGGAAAATAAAGCGGAATTGCAGGTAGTCTTTCGAGTGCTTCGTTTTCGGTCAAAATCAATGGTCTCGGATTATGAATAATGGTTGGAATAATACTTTCTTGTTTTGGTTCAGCAGTTTTTTCCGGTTCTGCCAAATTTATCGGAGCTTCGGCAGTTTTATCATTCAAAATATCATTCACGGTGGTTTCATTTGTTTTTACTTCATCTTTATCCGGGTCTTTAGGGTTTAGTAAGATTTGTCTGTCTTCAAACATTGCTAACATATTGGCTGTTTCGTCATTGGTCGGCAAAACAATTCCGCGACGGACAATGTCAAATTCACCATTTTGATATGAGTTTTCAAAATCTGCTTTTTCTTTGATAATTATTTCTGTTTCGATATTGAGATTTTTCTTCCACATTTTAGCCACGGCGTGAGCAATCCGTTTTTGCAAATCATTACGATTGATCAAAAGTTTGATGACCGGAAAGTTTTGACCGTTTGGAAAACCTGCTTCATTTAACAAATTTTTAGCTTTTTCGAGGTCTTGTTTAAATACATTTTCTTCGGTGAATGGGAGAAAACTTAGTGCCGGTTCGGTTATCCCGTCCATTTCATCTTCGGTCAAACGTTCGCGCTCAATCGCAATTGTCAATGACTGACGGACACGCGCATCATCAAACGGCTTTATATCTTCATTAAATTCGTAAAAATTCAAAGCACTATGTTTAGCTTCATGCAAATCATCGTAAGTTCTCAATAATTTAAGAGCCAGTGGAGCAAAATTAGCATTTGTGACGACATCAACCTGACCCGAACGATACGCCGCCAAAGCCTGCTCGGCATTTTCGGTCGGCACAAATTTTACTTTTTCAAGCTTAACTTCGTTCTTGCCCCAAAAAACAGGAGAGCGTTCCAATGTAATTCCATCCTTGCCGATTGCTGCCAGTTTAAAAGCACCATTGGTAATAACATCAGTTGTTAATCCATCTTTCTCAAATTCTTCGCCATCGCCATAGATCGGTCTAAAAATCGGATGTGCGACCAAAACAGAAAACTCCCGATCAGGATTGATCAAGGTAACCCTCAAAGCAAAATCGCTCAAGGCTTCAATTCCAAATTTAGATTTACTATGCGGTTTTGACTTTGGTTTATCTTTTTTTTCCGACTTTGGATTATTATTTGATTTTGAAGCCGTTTCTGTATTTGCAGATGATGATATTTCAGCGTTGGAATTATTTTCAGCTTTTAATTGCTGTTCTAAAACTTTGGCAGCCTCCTGACGCTCGACTTCTTCATTAGGTTCTTCGGCAAAAACCGGCAAAATATCTTCGGAATCCATCCCGACAATATTTTTCAACAAATTACGTTGCGGAACTTTGTCGCCAAGTTCCGCCAGCCGTTTCCACGAATCAATAAAATCCTGAGCAATAATAGGTTCGCCGTTAGTCCATCTGGCATCTTTGCGAAGTTGAAAAGTCCAAACTTTATAATCCTTTGAAGCTGTCCATTTGGTTGCCAACGCCGGAATCGGCTCTAGAGTCTTTGGATCAACGTCAGTTAACCCTTCATATAAAGCGCGGACAATATCGCTTTCAGGAGCAGCAGAAACGCGGGCAGGATCCAGAGTTTTTGGTAATTTTCCGTTACTCCAACGGATTTCTTGTTTGGTTGGCGGAGTAGTTTGGCTGATAAAAGGTTCAGTTTTCGGCGACTGGATTTCACCGCAACTAACAAGAAAAATAGATAAAACTAATAGAAGACACACTTTGAGCGGATAATTGATAATGGATAATTGATATTCAAGTTTTTTATTTTCCATTTTCCGTTTTCCGCTTTTCATTAGTTAAAAGCTGCAATTGACGATAAATTTCAATCGTCTGTAACTTAGTTGCATCAAATCCGTCTGACGTATCAATCAAATAGTCCGCGAAACGTTTTTTTTCTTCTTGCGGCATTTGGGCGTTGATTCTTTTTAAAGCCTCATCCCGGCTTAAATTATTCCGCAACATCAATCTTTCCAATTGAATTTCGGGTTTGCACCAAACGACGACTAACTTTTCAAAACGTTTGTATCCGCCTGATTCGATCATCAATGCCGCATCAATAACAGCAATAGCGTTAGGGTTTTCAACCTCCCTTTCTACCAGCCAATCATTTTGTGCTTCGAAAACCAGTGGATGCACAATAGAATTCATTAACTGACGTTTCGATTCATCAGAGAAAATGATTGAACTAAGTTTTACTCGATCTAGCGTATTATCTGATTGTAAGGCTTCTTTACCAAAATTATCAACTATTTTCTGCCATCCAACCGTATTTGGCTCAACCACTTTTCGCGCTGTCTGGTCAGCATCGAGGACGAATGCCCCAAGTTCGCGCAAAACTTCACAAACATACGATTTCCCGACTGCGATTGAACCTGTTAATCCGACTTTGAGCATTTTTTTCAATAAAAGCTGATAAAAGCTATACTTATTTTATTTTGAATACTATAACCTGTAAAGACCGGAAAAGGTTATCAAAATTCAGTTATTAATTAGAGATCTTAATTATTGGAAGCGAAAAGCCCGAATTTCTTTGGCACGTAAATTTAATTGGGAATATTCGACGCATTTTGTGATATTACTTTATTGGATAGGGTGATTTACCCGATTTTGAAAAGGTCTATATTTATGAAATTCTATTTTTTCCTGTTTTTTGGCGTTATTTTCTTATCTTTTTCGATGGGCTGTAATAGTGCACAGACATCCGCAAAAACAACTCCAATAATTCCCGATACAACTCCGTTAACCACTAAAAACGAACAAACTGCGGTCTTGGCGGGAGGCTGTTTTTGGGGAGTTGACGCTGTTTTCAAACACGTTAAAGGCGTAACGGATGTTAAATCCGGCTATTCCGGCGGAACCCTCAAAAATCCTGATTATGATTCAGTCAGCACCGGCGAAACTGGACACGCCGAATCGGTGCAAGTCAAATTTGATCCGTCACAGGTAACTTATGAACAATTACTCAAGGTCTTTTTCTACGTGGCTCATAATCCGACCGAACTTAACCGGCAAGGACCTGATACTGGAACCCAATACCGCTCGGCAATTTTTTATGCAGATGAGACACAAAAACAAGCCGCCCAAAATTACATCAGCGAATTGACCAAAGCCAAAGTTTTTAAGCAGCCGATTGTTACCCAAGTAGTTGCGTTGGAAAAATTTTATCCCGCCGAAAATTATCATCAGAATTACCTTGCTCTGCATCCCGACGAACCATATATTGTTTATAATGATTTGCCGAAAATAGAAAATTTACGCAAGAAGTTTCCGGAATTGTATGTAGCAAAATAAAAATAGAAATGGTTCAAAGATTTCAAAGAAGTTTCATTTCAGTTCAAAACTTTCCACTTTCCATTCAAGTTGGAACCTAATTTTCCTTAACCAAACGAAAACCTACATCACTCAGACGAAAACCCGGTGAGCCGCTGCTACGGGTTGCAGCACGAACGTTGACCGCATCCCCGCCCCAACCCCCGCCACGCACGACGAGATTTGTGCCTGTGCTTTGCCCTTTTGGGTCAACTACGCTTCCATTTGGATAATTACCATACCAATCCTGCACCCGCTCATAAACATTGCCGTGCATATCATACAATCCCCAGGCGTTGGCTTTCTTTTGTCCAACGGGGTGCGTTCGGTTATCCGAATTTTCACCAAACCAGGCGAGGTCATTTAGATTACTTCCGTTATACACTCCAATCGTTCCGGCGCGACAGGCAAATTCCCACTCGGCTTCGGTTGGAAGGCGATAGGTTCCTTCATTCTTGGCGTTAAGTTTTTTGATAAATTCATCTACGTCCTGCCAATTGACATATTCGACCGGACAATTATCACCGCAACCGGAAAACTTACTCGGATTACTTCCCATCACAGATTTCCATTGCCCTTGAGTCACTTCATATTTACCCAGATAAAATGATTTTGAAATGGTTACCTGATGTTGTGTTTCATCAATATTTCGACCTTTTTCACTCTCAGGCGAACCCATCATAAAAGTTCCCGAAGGAATTTTGACGAATTCCATCCCGATTGAATTTGTAAAACTGTCTGAACCGGATGAATCGGTTGAGGTTAAATTAGTCGGTTTGTTAGCCGGAAGATTGCCGGGCTTATTTGAGGATTTATTCGCATTGTTATTAACTGAATGATTGGTTGGATTATTGGCAATTGGTTGATTACTGTTTCCCCAGGATTTTGCCCAAGATAAAAAGAACAATAGCGGAAAACCAATGACCACCACACCGACTATTGCCAGAATTATGGTTGAAATCTTGCGTCTTTGGTTTTCTCTATCATCTTTTTTTTGAATATCCTCTTTGCTTTCCAAACCGACAAAACCAACGGTCAATGGTTGAATTTCGGCTTCCTCGGTTGGTCCTATTTCCGGCAACTTTTGTGTTTCGGCGAGTGTTCGTGCTTTTTCGTCCTCATATTGCGTCGAATCTTTTAATTTTTGAATTGGTGGAAACTGAAAATCATCGTCGATAATCGTATCCTTATTACTTTGTGTTGAAATCTCAATTAAAGGATCTGGTTGATATTTAGCTTTTTCCCATTTTTTCAGAGCGTCTTTTAAACCTGCTTTCATCTCATCAGCCGTTTGGTAACGGTGATTGACATCTTTATTCAAAGCTTTGGCAACTACTGTCTTAAATTCGTTTGGAATGTCATCGGGCAAAAGTTTTGGCGGATTCCCCGAAATTACTTCAAGGGCCAGTGAAAACGGGTTATCAGCATAAAACGGAAAATCTCCCGATAACAATTGGTAAAGAATCACTCCTGCCGACCAAATATCCATTGAACGCGAAGCAGGTTGATTGTTAAAAGATTCGGGCGACATATAAAGCGGAGTTCCCGCAGATGTTGCCGCCACTTGCGCTATACTTTGGGTAATCGTTTGCGACATCCGCGAAACGCCAAAATCCGTCAGACAGGGCACACCGCTTTTAAATAAAATATTGTCAGGTTTCAAATCACGATGGATGATTTTGTCGGGCTGTTGAGAGTGCAGATGCGTCAAGGCGTCTAAAATCTCCGACATTATTTCTACAGTTTTTTCTAAACTTGGAGATTTTCCGCCTTGGCTTTGCAGCCAATCGCCTAACGAACCGCCTTCAGCAAATTCGCTGACAATCACAAAAGTATCGTTTCGAAAAGCAAAACCATCCTGCACTGAAACAATATTTTTATGTCCGCTCGCTTTGATCCAGGTTCCAACCTCCCGTTTAACCTGTTTTAGAAAATCTTCCTGAGTTTTATCTTTGGTTGGTTGGTAACTGAGAAATTTGAGCGCAACCAAAATACCATCGTCAGAAAGTTCAATCGATTTTTTTGCTAACCAAACTTCTCCATAACTACCTTTGCCGAGATATTTTTCCAGCGTATAGATATTTATTTTGTCGCCTGGGTTAAGCATTTTTATTTTGTAAATTTGATTTTGAGCGTGAAGTCGTAAACCTGAATTTCGCCATCTTCGCCGAGCTTTTCCCATTCACCGTTGCGGATAGCTTTGCCGGAAACAATGGTTGGATTCTTGTGATTGGCCGTCACCCAAAGTTCTCCGTTTTCTTCCAGACGAATTTCGGCATGAGTCCGACTGATTTTGCGATTGTCGGTTGGTAAACGTAAATTGGCAACTTTATCCGTATCATCACGCCCAATTGTGACTTGTCTTTTGACTATCGGAACTTCATTGATCTTTTTGGCGTCCTGCCAAATCTCAACCCGATACAGAATTCCGACAAAGGAATCTAAATCGTCAACAGTTCCAAGATCATCAATGGTTTGATTATTTTTATTTGTTAAATCAATTATCGGATCTTTCTTTGGAAGATCATTTTTTGCCACATATTCGGTTTTATCATTATCGATGCCGGTTAAATCCACGGTTTTATCAAGTTTGAATTTTTCTTCGTTCAGCACAAATTGAATCGTTTTATCTCTGATTTCTTTGTTTTCCGAACCGATTTTGACTTCAACTTCATCATTTTCTAATGTTGCATTGACCAAAATCTCAACGCCTATTTTTTTTGCCGTCAATTCTAATCTGCCCGCTAATTCTTTGGCTCTTTCCATTATTAGGGCGGTCAAACTTTGTTCAAAAAATCGCCGTTTATCGTCACGCAAAGATTTATCGGCTTCTTCGCTGATAAAAACCAGAAATTTTTCCGGTGCGTAGGCTTTATTTGTGTTGGGAATGCGGATAATTTCCGCTTTCAGAACGACTTCGACAGACTTTAATAATTTGTGCAAAAACAGCTCCGATTCGGATTTGTTTTCGTGAGCACTAATTATATTTTCCTCGACCTTATCCTGTGCGTCACTATCGATCCATCTTCGAAGTTTATCGAGATTATCTTTCCAATTCGCCATTTATATTTGCCTCAATTAAAGGTTTTTTCCAAATAATAACTTATTTTGGGGAAATTTGGTTAAAATTTAAAGACTTTCTGAAAATCTACTTTGCGTTTTTTTTATTTACAGCATCGTTCAAGCTATCTTTGGCTTTTTTATGATTTGGGTCAATTGATAAGGCTTTTCGATACTCTAAAATGGCTAGGTCATAATCTTTTTTGTAGTAATAGCAATTTCCACGAGCATTGTAAAGGTCTGCATCATTTGGATTTAGTGCAATTGCCAGACTATAATCTTTGAGAGCTTGGTTGTAATCATCTTGGTTGTAATATGAATTTCCGCGTGCGACGTAATAATTGGCTACATTGGAGTCCAACTCTACTGCTTTATTATAATCTTTGATGGCTTGGCTGTAATTCCTTTTGCGGTTATAGGCTATTCCGCGATTGTAGTAAGCACTGGAATTAGACGGATTTTGCTCAAGATATTTTGTATAATTCTGAATGGCACAATCTACATCATTCTTTTCAAAACAATCGTGTGCAATTTGAAAATAATCAATTGAAGTATTTGAATTATTAGAAATGGTATTTACTGCGTTGCTCGAAATATTGGTCGTATTTTTGGGTGAATTTATTGTAAGATTTGCAGAATTAGAAATTGAATTATTTGCAGGTCGGTTGTTTGAAATATTATTCGATTGATTGGTAATTAACGGCTTAGTCGGATTTCTATTAAAAGCAATTATGGCAATAAAACCAACAATAACAACAATAATTGAACCGATGATAAACCAAAGTTGATTATCATTTTTAGTCTTTTGCTCACTCACCAAACCACGTCGGATTTTGCTTAGATCGGCTTGTTGACGCTCTGCTTCGATGGTTGAAAGATTCCCGTTCTTCTTTTGATTTTCTAATTTCTGAGCTTCAATTGCTTGCCAAGCTTGCGTTTCTTCAATTTCGAGAACTTCGGTTTTATTAGAATCTTCGTCAACGATTGTTTCCGAATCTTTTTTGGCTAAACTGTCTAAAAATCGGGTTGGATTTTTCAAAGCCTCGCGCATTTCCCGTGCGGTCTGGAATCGGTCTTCTCGTTTTTTTTGTAAGGCTTTTTTAACGATTTCACGCAAACCTTGCGAAACGCTTTCAGGAATTGGTTCAGGTTCGTCTTGTAAAATTGCAAGCATCAAAGCGGGCATTTCCTGAGGAAAAGAAAGTTCACCCGTCAAAAGTCTTTGTAAAATCACACCAATTGCCCAAATATCTGTTTGCGGTGTGACAGACGGTTTTTTCTCAAAGGCTTCGGGCGGCATATATTCAACTGTTCCGGCTGTCCCTGTAGCTTTTGAGTAGGTTTTAACCTCACGCGAAATCCCAAAATCCGCCAGACATAATTTGCCGTTCATTATCAAAATATTATCGGGTTTGAGGTCGCGGTGAACAAAACCTTTTTCGTGCAGATTTTCTAAACCTTTCAAAATTTGGAGCGTAATTTCAACTGCTTCTGCTTCGGACGCAGCCTGACGATTTTCCTTGAGCCAATTTTCCAAA
>DAORIL010000190.1:0-10055 GCA_035438525.1 Pyrinomonadaceae bacterium | reverse complement strand
GGTGGCGTAACGGTCGGAAGCGAAATTTCGGGCGGGGTGAAATATCTTTTTGTCGAGAATTGCAATATGGATTCCCCTGATCTGTGGAATGCTTTCCGGGTTAAAAACAATGCTTCGCGCGGCGGACTTTTAGAAAATTTCTATTTCCGAAACGTAAAAATCGGCGAAGTCTCAAACGCAATCATCACCATTGATTTCAATTATGAAGAAGGCAGAAATGGAGGCTTTACTCCGGTAATGAGAAATTTTGTGGTCGAAAATGTCACCAGTAAAAAAAGCAAATATGCGATGGATGCCCAAGGTTTTGAAAATGCCCCGATCTATGGGTTAAAAGTTAAAAACTGCACTTTTGACAATGTGCAAAACGGAGCAATCGCGGATAACTTAAAAGATTCATCATTTGATAATGTTCGTGTTAACGGAAAATTAATTAACGATATAAATACAATTCGGGTTGCGCCAGCGAAAAAAGGATAAATTTAGAAATTATGTCTGATTCAAAAAAACTAAACCGTCGTGATTTTGTCAAAACAGCAGGAGTTGCCGCCGCTGCTACAATTTTTGCACCTGCCATTGTAACTGCCCAAGCTAAGCCTAAAAGATATGCCATGGTCGGAACGGGACATCGTGGAACCGGAATGTGGGGAAAAGATGTAGCTGATAATTATTCCAAGGAAATTCAATTTGTCGGGCTCTGCGATAAAAATATCAAACGCGCCGTAGCGGGGAAAAAATTAATTGGGGTTGATTGCCCAACCTTTACCAATTTCGACGAAATGCTCGAAAAAACCAAGCCCGAAATTTTGATGGTAACGACGATGTGTTCGACCCATCACGAATTTATCAAAAAAGGAATTGCCAAGGGAATCAAGGTAATGACCGAAAAACCGATGACCACGGAGGCGAATCAGACTCAGGAAGTTCTCGATGCTGAAAAGCGTTACAAGAATCCGATAACTGTCACTTTTAATTATCGTTATGCTCCTAAACATCAGAAAATGAAGGAAATTTTGGATTCGGGTGAAATTGGCAAGATTACTTCAGTTGATTTTGCATGGTATTTAGATGTGCGTCACGGAGCGGATTATTTTCGTCGCTGGCATCGTTTAAAATCAGGCGGCGGAAGTCTTTGGGTGCATAAGGCAACGCATCATTTTGATTTAGTAAATTGGTGGATAAATGCTGATCCCGTTGAGGTTTCAGCGTATGGTGCACTAAATGTTTATGGTAAAAACGGAACAATGCGGGGAAAAAATTGCAGGAGCTGCGAATTTAAATCAAAATGTGATTTTTACTGGGACATCAATAAAGACCAGCGTTTAGTTAAACTTTACAACGAATGCGAGGACGTTGATGGATATAATCGGGATGGTTGCGTTTTCCGCGAAGACTGCGATATTTATGATGCTATGAACGCCATTGTTAAATATTCAAATGGTGTCAACATGTCCTATTCGCTCAACGCACACGAACCGCTCGAAGGATATCGAATCGCATTTAACGGAACTAAAGGACGTTTTGAAGTTCGTGATTATGAACGTCAGCCGTTTGAGGTTGAAAAAAGTTCAGAATTGAGTATTGTCCGTAATTTCGGGAAACGTGAAATAATCGAAGTTCCGGATATTAAGGGCGATCATGGAGGCGGCGACCGGGTGATGAAAGATTTTATCTTCAAAGGCACAAAAGTTCCCGATATTTTGAATTTACCGGGTTCGCGTGCCGGGGCGATGTCTTGTTTGACCGGAATTGCTGCCAGAACAAGTATCGAACAAAGTCGCCCGGTGAAAATTTCGGAGTTGGTTAAATTTTAAGAAGATTTGCCCGCGAAATATGCGAAACACACGAAAAGTAAAACAAAAGTCCTTTTTTCGCGTCTTTTATCGTATTTCGGGTTCAGAAAAAAATATGAAATTCGTCCAATTAATTATCACAATTTTTGCTTTGCAAATTGCCGTAAACGCGCAACAGGTAACAGTTTATCTCGCAGGTGATTCGACAATGGCTCAAAAGCAACCTGATAAACGACCCGAAACAGGTTGGGGGGAAATGATTCAACAAAAATGTGATGAGACGAAAGTTAAAATTGACAATCGTGCCCAAAATGGTCGAAGCACTAAAAGTTTCATTGATGAAGGACGTTGGAAAGCAATTGTAGATGTCTTAAAAAAAGGCGATTATGTTTTTATAGAGTTTGGACATAACGACGAAAAGGCTGATAAACCTGCAGTTTACGCCGCACCCAATACTGATTATCGAAACAATTTGATTAAATTTGTTAACGAAGTTCGTGCCAAAAAAGCCTTTCCAATTTTGTTCACGCCCGTAATGCGCCGCAAATTTGACGACAAAGGAATTTTTCAGGATACACACGGCGAATATCCCGACGCGGTTCGCAAAGTTGCACAAGAATTAAAAGTTCCGTTGATCGATATGCACCGTTTGAGTGAAACGGTTTTGAAAAAACTTGGAGTGGAGGAATCACGAACTCTGTTTTTGCAGTTAAAACCAAACGAGAATGCAAATTATCCGAAAGGCGTTGAAGACAACACCCATTTTAATCCGAAAGGAGCTGAAATTATGGCAAATTTGGCGATTGATGAAATTCGTAAAACTAAAATTGGTTTGAAGAAATTTCTAAAAAAATAATGTCCATATCACGTCCAATTTTAATTTTTGCAATCTTTTTGTTCGGTGTTTTCAGCATTTCTGGACAGGAATTCATCCCATTGTATCCACAGGGAAAAATGCCGAACACAAAGGGAATGGAGTTGAAAGATGACATTCGCAACGAAAGAGTTTATCAAGTTGGAACCCCGGGATTTTACGCATTTTTCCCCTCGATTCAAGAAAATAAAGGCGGGGCAGTTGTCATTTGTCCCGGCGGTGGATATGAAAGACTGGCTTATCAAATTTCGGGCATTCATTTAGCTAAATGGTTTAATTCAATTGGGATAAGTGCTTTTGTTTTGAATTACCGTTTACCAAATTCGCCTGATTTACAACAGCGTGAAATTGTTCCTTTGCAAGATGCTGAACGGGCAATGCGTGTCATTCGGTCAAATGCTGAGAAATGGCAGATAAAATCTGATAAAATAGGAGTTTTAGGTAGTTCGGCGGGTGGACATCTGGCGGCAAATTTGGGAGTTGCCACTGAAGATTTTGCCAAAATCGGTGATGATTTGGACAAATTATCTTTTGCCCCAAATTTTATGATTTTAATTTCTCCGGTGATTTCAATGGGCAAATATACACACGCCGGAAGCAAAAAAAATCTATTGGGCGAAAACCCAAGTAAAGAATTGGTTGAAAAATATTCGTTGGAAAAACAAGTGACAGCAACGACTCCGCCTGCTTTTTTGGTTCACGCTTTTGATGATAAATCAGTCAGTCCGCGAAATTCATTAATGTTTTATAATGCACTTTTGGACAAAAATATTTCGGCAAGTCTGCATATTTTTCCAACGGGCGGACACGCGATTGCTTTGCGAAATAATCCGGGTTCAACCGAAACATGGACAACACTTTGTGAAATGTGGTTAGTGGAAATGGGATTTATTCCCGAAAAATTAAAGAAATAAACTTTATGAAAAAAATAAACAGCCTTATTTTATTTGCATTGTTGGTTTGCAGTTTTTCGCTCGCAAATGCTCAAAACAAACCTTTATCACAGCGTTTGACAAATACTTTGATGAATCGTATTTGGCTCGAAGATGACGGAACTCCGGTTGGTATTCCACGTTCATGGACTTATGAACAAGGCGTTCAGCTAAAGGCCGTTGAACAAATGTGGTATGCCACAGGGGATCCCAAATATTACGCTTTTATCAAACGGGGGATGGATTATTGGTTCGATAAAGATGGCAAAATGAAATACGATGCCGATGAATTTAACATTGACCACGTTACGCCCGGTCGGGCAATTATGACACTTTTCCGGGTTTCGGGCGAAGAAAAATATAAAACTGCCCTTGACCAAATTCGGGGTCAACTCAAAAATCATCCACGCACCAAAGAAGGTGGATTTTGGCATAAAAAAATCTATCCGTGGCAGATGTGGCTGGATGGATTGTATATGGGTCAACCTTTTTACGCTGAATATTCAATGTTGATGGGCGAAGACAATTGGAACGACATTGCCAATCAATTTGTCTGGATGGAAAAACACGCTCGTGATCCCAAAACGGGTTTGCTTTATCACGGTTGGGACGAATCAAAAGAACAAAAATGGGCAAACAAAACAACGGGATTGAGTCCGCACGTTTGGGGACGTGCAATGGGCTGGTATGCAATTGGTTTGGTCGATGTGCTTGATTATTTTCCCAAAAATCATCCACGCCGAGCTGAATTGATCGCAATTTTGAACCGCGAAGCCGAAGCAATTGCCAAATATCAGGACAAAGCTGGATTATGGTGGGACATCATTGATTTAGCTGGAAAAGAGAAAAATTATCATGAATCATCGTGCTCCGCGATGTTTGTTTATTCTTTAGCAAAAGGTGTTCGGATGGGCTATTTACCCGAAAAATATTTGAAAACGGTCAACAATGGTTGGGCGGGAATCAAAAAAGAATTTATCAAGGAACTGCCTGACGGAAATCTTGATTGGGAAGGCACGGTTTCTGTTTCGGGACTTGGCGGAAATCCTTATCGTGATGGAAGTTACGATTATTATATGTCCGAAAAACTCCGAACTAATGATGCTAAGGGTTTAGGTCCGGCGGTGATGGCAGCCGTTGAAATTGAAAACCTTGAAAAAGGACAAATCGGAAAAAGTAAAACCGTAATGTTAGACGATTATTTCAACCGCGAAATCAAAAAAGATGCAAATGGAAAAGAATTTTCGTGGCATTACAAATGGGAAGAAAAAAATCACGGTGGATATTATACCTGGGGTAAACAATTTGAATCCTACGGAGCCAAACTTGACACACTTTCGGCTGCTCCGACTTCATCAAATCTAGCAAATGCAAATATTTACATCATTGTTGATCCGGATACGGACAAAGAAACTCCAAAACCTAATTTTATCTCAGCAACTGACGTCAAAACCATCAGCGATTGGGTCAAAAAAGGGGGAGTTTTAGTGATGATGGGCAACGATTTTGGTAATTGCGAGTTTGATAATTGGAACAAATTAGCCAATGTTTTTGGGCTGGAATTTAATAAAGACAGTATCAATAAAGTTGTTAATGATCAATATGAACAAGGTCGCGTGACCGTGCCTGCCGGAAATTTAATTTTCAAAAATGCCCGTGATTTATATATGAAAGAGATTTCGACTTTGAAAATCACAGGAAAAGCCGACATCATTTTGACGCTCAATAATGCACCGATTGTGGCAACCGTCAAATTTGGAAAAGGAACTGTTTTCGCCCTTGGCGATCCGTGGCTTTATAATGAATATACCGATGGGCGAAAAATGAACGGTCTGTTTCAAAATTTTACGGCATCCCAAGAATTATCGGCTTGGCTTTTAACCCAATCAAAGAAAAAATAAGGAAAAAGAAATGAAAAAAATTGGAATTATTCTATTTGTTTTAATAGTTTGCGGGCTTTCCGTTGTGGCACAAGAACGTAAACCCTCGGAACCTGTCAAACCTTACGTTGTCAAAACAAACCAAGAAGTTTCCGCAATCGAAAAAGCATTGCATTCCATTGACCCTGAAATAAAAACTAAAGAAACAGTCAGTAAAACTGAGGATTTGATTCCTAACGAAGGGTTACAGCTTCGGGTTGCGATTCAATACGACGCCAAGAAAAATAAAGCAGGTGCCGAAGTTCATGATGCCTCAGATGATGTTTACTATGTTTTGCAAGGCTCTGCCGAATTGACCTTGGGTGGAAAATTGGAAAACCCAAAAGAAGCGACTGCGGGTGAATGGAAAAGCGATACAATTATTGGCGGGAAAACCTTTACCATTAAAAAAGGTGATTTAATTGTAGTTCCAAGAGGAACCCCTCACCAACGCATTAATACTAAAGGTAAAACCTTTTCATTGATTTTGATCAAAATATTCAAAGACCCGCTTCCGGCAAAAAAATAGGGTTTTAGTTAAATAAATAGATTGAAAATATAATACTTGTAGCTGTGAAAAAGTTAATTTCACAGTTTTTTTTATGTTAATTGGTCAGACCAATATAAAATAATATTTTTATTGGTATGCAAATAGCTTGACAAATATTGTTTTTTGTTTCATTATTACTTCCGTCAAATTACGGGTCAGTAGTCAACAAATAAAAATTCAGTCCAGTATCTAACGATGTCGCTTTGGAAAATAATTTTAGGTGATAATGCTTTTTGCTTTACAAATTGGTTTAACCTTTAAGTTTTCTAATGTTTTTTGGTAGGACTTGAAAATTAATTTTACCAACAGAATTACAAAATTATTGGAGGGTTAGAAATGAAGCTATTTAGTATTCCGCAAAATATCGTTTTGGGGATGTTGATTTTTTCATTGTCTTTGGTTGTTTTTGCCCAAGATTATCGTGGAAAAATTCAAGGTCTTATCACAGATGAAAGCGGAGCCATAATTCCGGGGGCAAAAGTTATTTTGCAAAATAATGCAACCAAAGTTGAAGTAACGTCAAACACGAATGAAGAAGGACGTTTCAAGTTTGATTTTGTGGAGCCGGGAAATTATTCAGTAACTGCTGAAAAAGATGGTTTTAAAAAGACCATTCAACAAAACTTAGTAGTTAGAATTCAAGGTGATATAACGGTTGATTTAAAGTTGACGGTTGGCGATGTTGCAGCAACCGTAACGGTTGAAGATACGCCGGCATCTGTTCAATTCAATACCAGCGGATCGGCTCTGGGGCTTGACAACACAACCGTTGACCAAATGCCCGTTAGAGGCCGTAATCCTTATAATATCATTACTTTAGACCCTTCAATCAATGGTGGTGAAAATAATAACGGTGAGAACCGTCCCTATCATCATGCCTATGCAAATGAAGTTGATGCGGGTGGTCAATCATTTCGCGCCAACGAAGTTCAATTAAATGGGGTAGCTCTTACATCCAGTTATAAAGTTGCCTATACTCCATCGGTTGATGCGGTGCAGGAAGTAACTTTTTCTCGTAGTATTGTTGATGCTGAACAAGGTTTCAGTGCCGGCGGAACCATTGCGTTAAATATGAAATCAGGCGGCAGCAAATACCACGGGGCGGCATATTATTACAAACGTGATCCAAGGTTTAATGCTTTTGGTGATCCAACGATTGTCAGAACTCCCGGAGCTAATGAAACCAACTTTCGCGGAACCAATCTGGCAATGGTTGGTGGAAACATCGGAGGTCCGATTATCAAGAAAAAACTCTTTTTCTTCACTTCTTTTGAAAGATGGGATGATAAAAGACCAATAAGTGTTAAATTGAACGTGCCAACAGCCCTTGAGCGAGCAGGTGATTTTAGCCAATCCGGAGTTAATGTCTATAATCCATATACTTCAACCAGTAACAGTTCAACCAGAACCCAATTTGCCGGAAACTTAATTCCAAACAGTTTTTGGGATGCCACTGCTGTCAAACTTTTGGCAAAAGTGCCTCTTCCCAATACACCAGGTCAAAATCTTAACTGGTAAGGTTCAAAAATTGAACATACGAAATATTGGAATGCCTCAACCCGGGTTGACTGGAATATCAACGAAAATTTAAAGACTTACTTTTCATACGGACAATTTAAAGCCAGTCCGCAGGAAGAAAATCCCACTTCTGCAATACTTTTTCCACTCAATGGAAGTAATAGATACGGACTCAATTTGTCAGCCGATGTGGTTTATACGCTAAACTCAAACACGGTCGTGAATTTCCGTGGCGGATATTTTCGATTGACTGATGAGTATGCAAACTCCAGCTCCATTTTGGGAGAGTCGGGTTTAAAAGATTTGTGGGGAAGTAACACATTTTATTCGTCACTTTACACAACTGACCAGATTTATTATCCGGCAATAGATGTCAGAGATAATGGCGGAACTACTTATCGCTTTGGTCGTCCGGGACGCGAATTTTGGCAGCATCCAGAGGGATACAATAGTTCAATTAAATTCAACACCGCTTTGAAAGATCACTCTTTGAAATATGGTGGTGAATATCGGGTAAATAAAGGAAAGGCTGCTCGGTTTGAGCCGTTAAACTTTACCTTTAGAAGTGAATTGACCGCAATTAGACAAAGCGTTTCAGGAAATGAAAATCTAACCACCGGTTCTGCTTGGGCTTCATTTTTAATCGGGGCTTTGCAAAACAGCAGTTCCGGTCGTCGTGTTCCGATTCAGGAAGTTGTAGGCAAAGGTTATGCGATCTATTTTCAAGACGATTGGAAATTTAACCGGAATATGACTTTGAATCTTGGACTCCGTTGGGAATATGAACCAGGTCCGGTTGATGCACAAAACCGTTTGTCACAACGTCTTGATTTGAATAATCCGATTCCCGAGGTTGCTGCTACCCCGCCTCCTGCTTTCGATTCGCGTGTGGTGGCAATTCTAAATAACCTTGGTCAAACGCCGATTTACAATGGCGCGTGGATTTTTGCCACAGATGGTGAACGCGGAGCCTGGAAACGGTCACCGACTGATTTTTTACCCAGAATTGGAGTCGCTTATCGGTTGAGTGATAAATCGTCCCTCCGTGTTGGGTGGGCAAGATATGTTCAGCCCTCTTCAAGAATTCGTGATTCTTTGGGTGATTTTGTTGATGCTTATACAGGTTATTCAACCGTAACCAGCACCTTAAATCCGACTTTTACAACGACTCTGGCGAATAACAACATCGCAGTTCTTTCAAATCCATTCCCAACTTCGGGAGTAGGGTTAAATCCAATTCAGCAACCAACCGGACAAACGCTCGGCAGATACACGGGGCTTGGAAATACCGTCAATTTTGATGAATTTGACCAAAAACCGCCGATCAACGATAAAGTAACCGCGGTTTATCAGCGTGAAATTTGGAACAAGATGGTTTTTTCGGTTGACTATTTCTTCAATTATGGAACGCGTCTGCCGCAAACAATTGATTTAAATGCTGCTAATCCGTTGTTTTTCTACACCAATCCCAGATCGGCATGGAACTTCAATGTGACCAACCCATTCCTAAACTATCTGACAGCCTCCAAGTTTCCCGGAACACTTCGGAATTCGACCACGGTTGCTGCTACACAGTTGATGCGTCCGTATCCGATGTATCAATCTATCAATCAAACTAATACTGATTTGAGAAGATCAATGATTCAATCATTGAAGTTCCAGATTCAACAACCTTCTTACAAGGGTTTGATTTTCACTGCAGCGTATGCAATCAATGATGAACGATTGACGGAAGCCTTTGACGATCTTGCTCTTTATAATAGACAATTTACCTGGATTCCAACAGATGCCGCCAGACATCGTTTCACCAACGTAATTACTTGGGATATTCCGGTCGGCAAAGGAAAAATGCTCTTTGGAAATGCTTCAAAAGCGGTAGATTACATTTTTGGAGGATGGAGACTTTCCAACACATCACGTTACTATTCAGGTCGGTTGCTAAGGTTTGGATTTGGCACAAAATTGAATGTAACAGGCAATCCTGTGCTGAAAAATCCAACCAGAGACCGTTGGTTTGACACTTCTGTTTTCTCGGCAGTGGATGAAACCACTATTTTTAAAGCAAGAACCAATCCTTGGACATTCCCCGGTTTGGTTGGACCTGCAACTTTCCAAACAGATGCAACTTTGACCAAATCATTTAGGATTCACGAAGGAATGAAAATCGAGGCACGTCTTGAGGTTTATAACGTCTTGAACAACATCAACTGGGATAATCCAAATACTACACTCGGAAACGCTAACTTCGGAAAAGTGATTTCAAAACGTGGTGCGTATGTTGGACGTGAAGTTCAATATGGTTTGAGATTTGTTTTCTAAACATAACTCAACTAAAACTATTTGAAAGGAAGGTAAAAATAATTGCCTTCCTTTTTTTCTAAAATAATGAAAATAAATGCGGTTATATTAATTTTTACTCTTTATATTACTTTTAGTTTTGGCCAAAAATTTCGGGATGAGTTTGCAAATAAC
>DAORIL010000189.1:0-10100 GCA_035438525.1 Pyrinomonadaceae bacterium | reverse complement strand
AAAAAAGAGTTGCGTTCGCCGGAAAAAACGCAACTAAATTTTTTTTCGATCAATCTACAGTTCTTTAATCACTAAACCTTCGGTTGAAATTTTCCAATCGAGAACTTCTGCATCTGCTTCTTTTCGCAGAGCGTTTTCGACTTCATCTTTGCGACCTTCTTGACAATAAAAAGCAATACATCCGCCACCGCCTGCGCCACAAATTTTAGGAGCAATTGCGCCATTTTCAAGCGCAATATTGATTAGCTCATCCATTCTTGGAGTAGTAATATTTGGCGAAAGCCGTTTGCGTTGCGGGTGTGCGGCTTTCAAGATTTCGCCAACCAGATTCCAATCCGAAGCCAAAAGAGCCGAACGAAGTCTGATCGCACCATCACGAATTCCTTCAAAAATATCGAAAATATCTTTGTCGCCGTCAATGTGCGCTTTGGTGATTTCCCAGTTATTGATTCCTGAATTACGCGGTTCGCCAGTGTAAAGGACAACGATTCTGTCTTCCAAAGTTTTGGTATCAACTGCCAAACCTTCTCGTTCAATTCCTTCAGGGCGAAAATGGATTGAGGCGACAGAGCCGTATTGCGCCGAATAATAATCCTGGTATCCGGCAATCACGCGAATAACGGTTGTTTCGATACTATTAGCAATTTGGATGAATTTATCGGGATGGTAACGATTTCCAACCAAACGATTGAGTGCCCCAACACAAGCAATATCAAGTGTTGAACTGCCGGCTAATCCTGCACCTGCCGGAGCTTCGGCTTTAGTAATCATATTGAAACCGACTTCGGGTTTGAAGAAATAGACGAGTTTTGAAAGTAATTCGAGACGCGGCTCATCTTTCAAACTGCCAATATTGCTGAGCGAAGTTTCAAATTTCTCTTGGCGGTCAACCGATTCAATAAAAATTTTATCATCATTGCGTGTTTCCAAACGACAATGTGCCAAAAGCGAAACCGCAAAATTGACGGTTGCTGCGCCCTCGTGAAACAAAAAAATCGGCGGAATATCGATCGTTCCACCTGCTAAATCAACTCTGGTTGGAGCAGATGCTTCAATAATCATAAGTTAAAAGTTGGGGAAGTTGAGTAAGTTAGTGAAGTTGCAGAAGCTGCAGAAGAGAAAAAAAATCGCTTTCTTCCTAAACTTTCTAAACTTTCTAAACTTTCTAAACTTCGTCTTTTCGGTTTAATTCTCTTTCTACTTTTTCGTCATGGCGATGCGGAATATGCAGACGATCTTCGATGTCGTGGATTTTCTCTTCGATTTTATAAATTGTTTCCGGATCGGCTTCTTCAATTTTCTTAGAGAGCCAAAATCGTTCCAAGATATATAATCCAACTACTCCAAAAATTACAATTATCAGCAAGGCAATTCCGATTTTGGGAAAATCACCAATAATATTCGTAATTGCTCCACTAAAGAAATAGCCGGTTCCTGCCAAGAGTAGTGCCCAAACTGAACAACTAATGGCATCGTTGAATAAAAAACGTAGAAAAGGCATTTTGCCCACACCACTAGAAATGCAAATTGCGACGCGAATTCCGTAAATATATTTGGAAATAATAATTGCCGCCCCGCCAAATTTATTCACTAAACGTTCGATTCTGGGTTGGGAACGCTGGTAAAACTTATAATTGCTGATTGTTTTGGCAAAAAGCCTGCCGACCCAGTAACCGAAACTATCACCCGCAACACCACCCGTCATTCCTGCTAAAAATACCTTGAAAAAACTATATTCACCAAAAAAACGGCTGTGCGCCATCACTCCTGAGATAAGCAAAGTTATATCGCCCTCAACAGTGCAAAGCGCAAAAACCGCATAAATGCCGTATTGTTCAATGATTTGGTAAAAATAATGTTGTTCCATCGTGACTGTTCAGGGCAACTACAAAAGATTAACTTTCCAAAGCCTGTTCGTCAAACAAAAGACCGCAAAGAAATGTATCGGCAAATCCAATAGTTATCAAATTATAGCCAGCGACAAGACAAAAATGTTAGAAGTTTAGGAAGTTGCGGAAGTTTTGGAAGGTATGAAGCAAGTTTTCCAGACTTTTAAAACTTTCTAAACTTTTAAAACTTCCCAAACTTCTATAACTTCCGTAGTCAACTGTTTGACAGTTTACCCACCCCTGCATACAATTTTAGCAGTCAAATGTCTGAAAATACGGAAAAACTAGTTGGGGTCGAAATTTCGACTAAATATTTACGAGCCGTTTGTCTAAATTCGACGGGTCAAATGACTGATTCTGACGAAAGTCCTTTGAATCGGGAAGGCGATGTAATTGCCCAAATAATTGAATTTATCAATCAATTAAAAGATAAGTTCGGCAATTTCAAAAAAGCAGGTGTCGCTGTTTCGGGATTAGTTGACCGAAGAAAAAATCGGGTAGTTCTTTCTACCCAAGTGCCAACCGATGTCGATTTAGCCAATGAAATAAAATCTGCGACAGGCGTGGCCGTCTTTTTAGAAAATGACGCCAATTCAGGCGGGTATGGCGAGTATGTGCAGGGAGCCGGACGCGGTAATCGCGATATGTTCTACGTTCTGCTCGGTGAAGGCGTTGGCGGGGCAATAATTTTTGACGGCAAACTCTGGCGCGGAAATGCGGGATTTGCCGGAGAGTTCGGACATCTTGCGATTAATTCGGAAGGACGAAAGATTGAAGAAATTGCGTCTAATCAAGGAATATTAGAACGCACCCGAAATCGGTTTCACCAGGATAATACTTCTTCGTTATATAGTCTGGGTGAAGAAAAGATTACCGTAACTGATATTGTTCGGGAAGCTAAAAACGGAGACGATTTTGCCCAAATGATGTTGGAACGCACCGGAATGTTTCTCGGTAAAGCAGTTGCCAGTGTCATTAATTTGCTCAATATTGAAAAAATTGTGGTTGGCGGAGAAATTATGGAAACGGGCGAGATCGTTCTAAAAGGACTTAACGAAAGTGCTAAAGAGTTTGCTTTTTCTCAGAGTTTTGAATCTACTCAGATTGTTGCCGGAGAGCTCCATGATAAGGCGGTAGCCATCGGAGTTGCTCTTTTGAGCGAATAGAATAGGTTATCAAAAATATTAAACGAACTTATTTTGTGAAAACTTGCACAAAATAAAAAATGTAGTATATTTCTCTATTTGAATTTGGTGATTTTACCCAATTTCGTTTAAGATAGGCTTGCAGTTCTTAAAATATAAATTTACTAATTTATCTTAACAAAAAAGTCAAGATTCTAAAGATTCTAGTGTCGTTTTAAGAGTCTTTGTGTCAGGCGGACTGTAATCTTATTTTGAGAAATCTAAAGACATAAAAATTATGGCTCAGTTATTTCATAAAAGTGCGAACAATATTGCTAAAGCGAGTATTGTAGGAGCTATCTTGCTGGCAGGTGTGGCGGGGTTTGCTTATACGGTTATTGCACGTTCTTCGTATTTAACCGGACGTTATATAGAACGCCAGCAACCAGTTCAATTTTCACATCGTCACCACGTTGGCGATGACGGAATTGACTGTCGTTACTGTCATACCACCGTTGAAACTACGGCATCGGCAGGAATGCCGCCGACGCAGACCTGTATGAATTGCCACTCACAAATTTGGAATGACAGTCCGTATCTCGAACCTGTCCGCGCCAGTTACCGTGAAAATAAGCCGATTAAATGGGAACGAGTTCACGACTTACCGGAATTTGTTTATTTCAATCACTCAATTCACGTTGCCAAAGGTATCGGTTGTTCCAGTTGCCACGGTGACGTTGCCAATATGGCAAGCGTCTATCAGGAAAATACACTCCAGATGGAATGGTGTATTTCTTGTCATAAAGATCCGTCACAATTTGTTCGACCAAAATCAGAAATCTTTAACACTGCTTACCAAGACAATTTGTCGGATGAAGAAAAACAAGATTTAGCTAAGAGTTACAAGATTCGTAGTCGTGAAATGATGACCAGTTGTTCAATGTGTCATAGATAGAATTTAAGATTTCAGATTTCAAAATGCAGATCTTAAGAAAATCTTGAATTTGGAACTTGGAATTTGGAACTTGAAATTTAATTTTTAGAATTTAACAGAGGAAATAATGCCAAGCAAAGACAGTCAATCAAACTTTGCCTTATTAAAAAACAGAATTCTTTCACAAAGTGGAAAGAATTACTGGCGTAGCGTCGAAGAATTCGTTGACGCTCCTGAGTTTGCGGAATTCGTTTCGCGCGAATACCCACAACACGCTGAGGAATGGGGCGATGGATTTAGCCGCCGTAATTTTATCAAAATTATGGGAGCATCTCTCGCGCTGGCCGGTCTAAGTGGTTGTATTATTCAACCTGCCGAAAAGATTGTTCCATACGTCAAACAACCCGAAGAAATTATTCCGGGCAAACCGTTGTATTTTGCCACGGCAATGACTATTGGCGGAATAGCCACAGGTCTCTTGGCGCGTTCAAACGAAGGTCGCCCGACCAAACTTGAAGGAAATCCAGAGCACGTTGGCAGTCTTGGCGGGACAACTGCATTTGCTCAAGCGGAACTTTTATCGCTTTATGATCCTGATCGCACTCAAAAAGTTGCATATCGCGGCGAGCCAAAAACCTGGCAGTCCTTTGTGGCAGAATTTCGAGGTAAGGTCGAAGAAAATCGGCAAAATGGCGGTGCGGGAATTCGTTTTTTGACCGAAACCGTTACTTCGCCGACTTTGATTGCTCAGTTTAAGCAAATTTTGACTGAATTACCCGGAGCCAAGTGGTATCAATACGAGCCGGTAAATAAAGATAATGCTTATCAAGGCGCAAAATTGGCCTTTGGTTCGGTTGCCAACACCGTTTGCAAATTTGATAAAGCCGAGCGCATTTTAACACTGGATGCTGATATTTTTGGCGGAAATAATGTCCGCTATATGAAAGATTTTGCCAAAGGCAGAAAAGTCGGACACGGCGAAGCGGAAGCTACTAAAATGAACCGTTTATATGCGGTTGAAACGACTTTGAGTTTAACCGGAGCTAAAGCCGATCACCGTTTAGCAGTTAAACCGAGCGAATTACCTGAAGTTGCCAAAGCAATTGCCAAAGCATTAGGTGTCAGCGGTGCAACCTCAGCTTATTCAAACAAATGGGTTGATGTAATGGCAAAAGATTTGCTCGAATATAAAGGTAAATCTTTAGTTGTCGTAGGAGATAATCAGCCGCCGGTAGTTCATGCTTTAGCCCACGCGATGAATGCCACGCTCGGTAATGTCGGACAAACAGTTTCTTATACTGAGCCGATGTCGGAAAAATCCGATATTCTGCAAACTGATGGGCTGAAAGAACTTATCAAAGATATTGATGCAGGCGCAGTTAAAATGCTGGTCATTCTTGGCGGAAATCCTGTTTACAACACTCCGGCAGACGCTAAACTGAGCAAAGAACGGATGATGGATGACAGCAAACTTCCATTCCGCGTTCACCTTGGTCAATCACTTGATGAAACGGGCGAGCTTTGTCATTGGCACGTCAACGGTAAGCATTTTCTTGAAATGTGGAGCGACACTCGTGCTTATGATGGCACAGCAACCATAATTCAACCGCTTGTCCAGCCACTCTATGACGGTAAATCCGCTCACGAAATCGTCCAGCTTTTTGCCAAAGAAAATTTTGAGAAAAAAGAGCTTGATAT
This sequence comes from Pyrinomonadaceae bacterium, assembly GCA_035438525.1. Taxonomy (GTDB): domain Bacteria; phylum Acidobacteriota; class Blastocatellia; order Pyrinomonadales; family Pyrinomonadaceae; genus JAIBCC01. The sequence goes on along the minus strand of DAORIL010000189.1, from coordinate 4,455 downwards.
TGTTAAAGACTACTGGAAAACCAATGGTTTAGCTGATGAAAAGGCTTGGCGCAAAGCTGTTCATGATGGTGTTATTCCAAATTCGGCGTTACCTGCTAAAACAGTTACCGCAAGCACCGGATTTTTGAGTCAGCCAACCTCTGCTCCAGCCGGAACGGGTGATTTGGAAATTGCAATTCTGCCTGATCCCAGCATTTATGACGGACGTTATACCAATAATGGTTGGCTGCAGGAAGTGCCAAATCCTTTAAATAAAATTACTTGGGAAAATGTAGCCTTGGTTTCACCGAAGACTGCGGAAAAACTCAAACTTAATCAAGGTCGGGATCCGGGTCAACAAGCCGGTGCGGGTGAAGGAACAACTTTCTATAACACCAAAGGCGGAAACCTTTTCTCTGATTTAGTGACGCTCAAGTATCAAGACGGGACTATCAGCAAACCTGTTCCCGTTTGGATTGCGCCCGGACAACCTGATGATGTAGTGACAATTTTCTTAGGTTATGGACGCACCAAAGCCGGACGGGTCGGAGATGGTTTAGGCTATAACGCTTACGAAGTGCGCAAATCCGATTCAATGTGGTTCGGCAAAGGAAGCATTACTGCAACCGGAGCAACCACCACTGTTGCTTCAACCCAAACCCATTTCAATATGGAAGGACGCGAGGATGAAGTTTTACGCACCTTTGACTATGACAATTGGGAAAAACAAGCTGAATTGACGCATCAGCACGATGAATATGAACTATCAATGTTTGAGCGTCACGAATACAAAGAACGCAAATGGGGAATGGCGATTGATCTGAATTCCTGCGTTGGTTGTAATGCTTGTGTGGTAGCTTGTCAATCAGAAAATAATATTCCGGTAGTTGGTAAGGAACAAGTCGAACGAAGCCGTGAAATGCACTGGATGCGGGTTGATGCTTATTTTGAAGGCGATGATTTAAACAATCCAAAAGCCTTGAATTTCCAACCTCTGCTCTGTCAGCAATGTGAACAAGCACCGTGCGAATTAGTTTGTCCGGTTCACGCGACCGTTCACTCCGCCGAAGGCTTGAACGATATGGTTTATAACCGTTGTATCGGAACGCGATATTGTTCAAACAACTGTCCGTATAAAGTTCGTCGGTTTAACTTTACGCTTTACCAGGATTGGACAACACCGCAATACAAATTGATGCGTAATCCCGAAGTAACGATCCGTTCACGCGGGGTGATGGAAAAATGCACCTATTGCACCCAAAGAATTTCTGCCGCTCGAATCGAAGCTGAAAAAACCGGGCGTGAAGTTCGTGACGGTGAAATTGTGACAGCTTGCGAAGCCGCGTGTCCGACCGATGCAATTGTTTTCGGTAATTTGAACGATCCGGAAAGCCGGGTTGCCAAACTTAGAAAAGACCATCGTAATTATAATGTTTTGAACAGTTTGAATACTCAGCCGCGCACGACTTACTTGGCAGGCTTGCGTAATCAAAACAAAGAAATGCCTGATTACAGAGCACAAACCTGGATCAAAGAAAAGAAAGAAGGCGAGAGCAAAAAATCGGAAAGTCATTAAAAACAGTTCGGAGGTTTGAGTTAAGTTGCTTGGAGCATTGAAATTCAAACGCTGAGTTTTAACGAGAATATGGAAAACTTAAAAGAAGTCCAACAAAAAATTTATCCGCCGATGGTAACGGGCAAGCATTCATTTGCGACCGTTTCAGATGAAATTGGCGATATTACCTTAAAAAAGAAAACGCCGTTTCATTGGTTTATCGGGTTTGGTATCGCGTTTTTAATTGCTCAATTGCTTTTAATGACGGTCTGCTACCTGCTCTACAAAGGTATTTTTATTTGGGGTAATAACGTTCCGATTGGTTGGGCATTCGATATTATCAACTTTGTGTGGTGGATCGGAATCGGTCACGCCGGAACCTTGATTTCTGCGATTTTGCTGTTGCTTAACCAAAAGTGGCGGACTTCGATCAATCGGTTTGCCGAAGCAATGACGCTTTTTGCAGTTGCTTGTGCGGGGATGTTTCCGTTGTTGCACACAGGTCGTCCTTGGTTAGCCTATTGGATGCTGCCGTATCCGAATGTGATGGGGATGTGGCAAAACTTCCGCAGTCCTTTGATGTGGGACGTTTTTGCGGTTTCAACTTATGCGACTGTTTCGGCTTTGTTCTGGTATGTCGGGTTAATTCCTGACCTTGCTACCTTACGTGACAGAGCAAAAAATCCATTATTCAAATTCGTTTACGGGCTTTTAAGTATGGGTTGGCGCGGTTCGGCACGGCATTGGCATCGTTACGAAATGGCGTATTTGATCTTAGCCGGACTTTCGACACCACTCGTGCTTTCAGTTCACTCAATCGTTTCATTCGACTTCTCGGTGTCACAGCTTCCGGGTTGGCACGCCACCATTTTCCCGCCATATTTCGTCGCAGGGGCGATTTTTGCAGGATTTGCGATGGTTTTGATCCTCTGTATTCCGCTTCGTCACTGGTATAAAATGCAGGATTTTATTACCGATACCCACTTAATTTATATGGGTAAAGTGATGTTAGCGACAGGATTGATCGTAGTTTACGGTTATTTTATGGAAGCCTTTTTCGGTTGGTATAGCGGAAATATGTATGAAAGCTATATGATCCAAAACCGGATTTGGTCAGGTCCATATTGGTGGTCTTATTGGCTTTTGATTTTCTGTAACGGAATTTCAATCCAATTTTTATGGTTCAAACGATTCCGTGAAAGCGAATTTTGGCTTTTCGTCATTTCGTTGATTGTCAGCGTGGGTATGTGGCTGGAACGTTTCGTAATTATTGTGACGAGTTTGCACCGCGACTTTTTACCTGCCAACTGGGCAATGTATTCGCCAACAATGTTTGACTGGTCAATGTTTATCGGCACCATCGGGTTCTTCTTTACCTTGATCTATCTGTTCGTCAGATTCTTGCCGATTATTTCAATCTTTGAGGTCAGAACTTTGTTGCCGGACGCACATGTTGAAGACCATGGTCACGCACACGATCACGTAGTTGATGGTGTGGAAGCAGTATAAAGCTTACTTTTTGAAAAAAGATTAAAGGGCACAAGCCTTTGAAAAGAGTTGTTTGCAGTCAGTTAGATTTTGTCCGCGAAAAGCAAGACGGGTAACTCACCCATACCAAGCTAAACGCCAGCAAAACACTGATTGCAAACAACAAAGAATGGTTGATAGTTAATGGTTAGTGATTAATTGAAAGCCTTTGGCTAACAGAACAATTAACAATTAACACTTAGAACTTAACAAAGTTATGGATAAAAAACTTTACGGTTTAATGGCAGAATTTGAGACGACGACGGACGTGGTCAAAGCGGCTGAAAAAGTGCGCGATGCAGGCTATACCAAAACCGATGCGTTTTCACCGTTTCCGATTCACGAAATGGACGAAGCTTTGGGAATTAAACGCAGTATCCTGTCATTTCTAATTTTTGGCGGCGGTATTTTGGGTTGTTTGACGGGGCTTGGGCTGGTCTTTTGGACTCACACCATCGAATATCCGATTATGGTGGCAGGTCGTCCGCATTTCAGTTTCCCCGCATTTATTCCGCCAATTTATGAATTGACAATTTTATTTGCCGCATTTACCGCAGTTTTTGGGATGTTGCTCTTAAATGGTTTGCCGCAGCCGTATCATCCGGTTTTCAACGTTCCGCGTTTTAATTTAGCAATGCGTGAAAAGTTTTTCCTTTTAATCGAAGCGGAAGACAAAAATTTTGATTATGAGGAAACCAAAAAGTTTATGGAAAGTCTCAATCCACAGGAGGTTCACGATGTTGAAGAGTAAATTACTGTGGATACTTACATTCAGTCTTTTACTGAGCGCCGGCTGCCGTTACGATATGCAGGACCAACCGCGTTATAAAGTTTATAAATCCAGCGACTGGTTTCAGGACGGGCGTGCTTCGCGGGAATTACCCGATGGGACTGTTCCCCGGGGCTATCTGCGGGAAAACAAAGGTCTTTATACCGGTAAAATCGAAGGTGTGACCGTAACTGCTCAAACTAATGAACAAGGTCAGCAAATTACTTTTCCTGATGTTGTGGCCGAATTTCCAATGCCTGTTACTCAGGAAGTTTTAGATAAAGGGGAGCAAAAATTCAAAGTTTATTGTTCGCTCTGTCATGGTGCTTTTGGAAATGGAGACGGAATGATCGTTCGACGCGGATTTCCAAAACCGCCGAGTTATAACGATGATCGTCTGAGAAACGCTCCGGTCGGACATTTCTTTGATGTTGCGACCAACGGTTGGGGCAAAATGAGTGGTTATGCTTCGCAAGTTTCTGTTGCAGATCGTTGGGCAATCATAGCTTACATCCGGGCTTTGCAAATCAGTCAAAATCCGAATAAAACTGCAACCTTGACACCCGCAGGAAAAACTGAAGAAAAACCGGTGGCGACACCAACTCCTGCTGCGGCAAATACTGCA
>DAORIL010000188.1:0-10106 GCA_035438525.1 Pyrinomonadaceae bacterium | reverse complement strand
AGCCTTTTTTGGCTTGGGTAGAGGCAATAATTCGCCCCAGTTGATAAGGTAAAAAATGCAGAATAATTCCATAAATCGCCAACGGAGCCAGAAAAACTACATGCCAGGATCGTTGCAGAGCCTTTTTCAAAACAAACTTTTTAGAAAAATCCGCTAACCCCAAAAACTCCGATTCAATGCCCAACTTATCTAATTTTTGGCTATATTCAATCAAACGCTTTTCGAGTTTTGCATCTTCTTCATTAGGGGATTCAGCCAAAAACTTTTGCAAAAATTCGAGCCTTTCGCCCAAATTTTCTTGGTGTGGAGTAGTCGAGGTAAAAACTTCTTCGGCAATGTGTGCAAATTTAACTTTTGATTCCGATTCAGCATTTAACGTCACTTGACGCAGATTCTTCTCGATTTGAGCGGTTAATTCCTTGACCGCAGCTTTTGGCGGTTGACCGTCTTCATCCAATTCGACTGGCAAAACTTGAAACGGTTCACCAAAATGGAGCAAAGCCTCGCTCCGAAACATCGTTTTGTTGGTGTAATAAAGTCCGACGGGAACAAATCGCAAATCTAACGAGGCCGGATTTTTCCCTGACGAAACTGCGCCAAGGGCGATTCGTGCTGCGCCCGTCTTCAAAGGCTGCAACTGACTTTCATCATGCGAAACTCCTTCGGGAAAAATCGCAATTGCTCCTCCCGATTTTAAAAGTTCGCGAGTCAGTGCAAAAGTTTCAGCATTTTTGGAAACATCTTCGCCTTTATCTTGTTGACGATAAAGAGGTAATGCGCCGACTGTCCGAATTAACCAGCCAATGATCGGCATTTTAAAAAGAGTGGATTTGGCGAGAAACGCAATTTTTCGCGGAAGCGCGACAAAGAGGAGCATCGGGTCAATCAAGGCGTTCGGATGATTGCTGACAAAAATAAGACCGCTTTTTTCTGGCAAATTTTCCGAATTGACCAGCTCGATTTTGCTAAAAAAAAGACTGATCCCGATCCCGAAGATCGTGTGCAAAAGCCTTAACGCAAAAGAACCTTGTCGCTGAAAAATTAGTTTAACAAGGTTCAGTTTTTTGACGTTCAAATTCATAATAGATAATAGATAATTGATAATGGATAATTCAGGAGTTACTAAATTATCAATTGTCCATTATCAACTATCAATTAAATTTCGTGCCGATTGGTCATTGCTTTATCCATCGTCACTTCGTCCACAAATTCAAGGTCGCTCCCAACCGGCATTCCCATCGCAATTCTCGTTACCCGCACACCCAAAGGTTTAAGCAAACGGGCGATATAATTGGAAGTTGCCTCGCCTTCGGTCGTTGGATTGGTTGCTACAATAATTTCTTTGACCTCGACTCCCTCATTATTATTCGGCATCAGACGCGGAAGTAGATTCGCTAACATTAATTCATCGGGACCAATCCCGCGAATCGGCGACAAACAACCATGTAAAATGTGATACAAACCTTTGTAGCTGCGAGTTTTTTCAATTGCAACTAAATTATAAGGTTCCTCGACGATACAGATAATTGAACGGTCACGAGATGGAGAAGTGCAATAGACACAAGGATTGACATCGGTCAAGTTATTACAAATCGTGCAAAAAACGATTCTTTGTTTGACCTCTTGTAAGGCTTCGACAAATCTTTCAACTTCTGCTTCGGGACGGCGCAAGATATAAAACGCCAGCCGTTGCGCGTTTTTATGACCGATACCTGGCAGACGTTTAAATTCGTCAATTAGTTTGGCGACAGGTTCTGAATATTCTAACATAATTCGATTTGGGATTTGGGATTTGGGATTTGGGATTTTTCTTAAATCCGCCATCCGAATTCCCTAATCGCCAATCCTTAGAATCCCATTCCCGGAGGCAACATTCCGCCGATTTGTCCTTTGAGTTTTTCTTCGACTTTGCGGCGGGCTTCGCCAAGTGCCGCCATTGTCAAATCTTGAATCATTTCGACATCGCCGTCTTTAACTAGATCAGGCGAAATAGTTAATTCTAAAACTTCAAAATCACCACGCATTTTTACCGTGACTGCACCGCCGCCTGCCGAAGCATCAACTACGGTTGATTTCATTTGCTTGCCCATTTCTTCTTGCATTTTTTGGGCTTGTTTCATCATCGAATTTAGGTCAAGACCACCGGGAAATTTCATTGTTTTTTACGTCCTTTTCAAAAAAATTTGTTAGACTTAATCGTAACTTTCTACCCCTTAAAACGCAAATAAGAGTTAAAATAAAAAGTAAAAAGATATGAAAGACGAAGAAGATAAAAGTTTGAACGAAGATGAGCAGTTTGAAAAAGATAAAAAAGACGGCTTTTATCAAAATGACCCGCATCCCGAAAGTGAAGCCGAAGCAAATCGCAAAAGTGGTTTAGCTTATGGTGCGGTAACGACTTTGATTGGCGCGATTTTGCTTTTTCTGGCAATCGGCTGGGGCGTTGATAAATATTTTCAAACCTCGCCGTGGGGGATTGTCATTGGAATTATTTTAGGTTCAGTTTTGGGTTTTTACCAATTTATCCGCGTTACATCGCAAATTGATTGAGTTTTACGCTCGTGAAACTTTGCACTTGCGTTCCAAACCTTGTAGAATATTTGTTTCGCAATGAGCGAAGATACCAAACCTTTTGTCGAAGAAACATCTTCAGTTGAAAAAAGACTCTGGCGATTGATGCTGGCTAGTCTGACGATTGAAATTGTTCTGAGCCTAATTTGGATAAATCCGGAATTGACAGCGGGAATTTTTATCGGCGGCTGTTTAGCAATCATTAATTTTCGATTGCTGCAAAATTCGGTGCGCGGAATTTTTCAAACGCAATCAAATTCGTTTGCAATCAAATTTTTCTTGCGTTATGTCATCATCGGTTTGGTCATTTTAACAATTTATTATTTTAAGATAGTTTCAATTTTTGGAATACTTTTAGGAATTTCGAGCTTTGTCATCGCGTTGATGATCGAAGCAATGATTCAGTTTTACTTCGTAATCGTAAAAGACGAGGAAATTTAAAATGCTATTATTTTCGGAAGGCGGACACCATACGCCAATCGTTGTTGAATTTATAAATCATTATTTAGGCGAGCCGGTCAATAAATTTGAGTTAGCCTATACCAAGCCTGTCTGGGATAAAATTTTCAAATATTTCGGCACTGATGCTGAAAAAGTTTTCGGACCATATACTGCCGAAAATGCTATTCCCTGGTATACGGTGATGTTCGTCATCGCTTGTCTTTTGACAATTGCGGTAATTTGGATTTTGAAAGGTAAACTTTCCGAAGATTCGCCAACCAACGGACAATTAACGCTTGAAGCCGGATTTTTGACCCTGCGTGAGATGCTTACTGATATTGTCGGCGACCACGGAATGAAATATTTTCCGGTGGTTGCGACCTTTGCCATTTTGATTTTGATTTCAAATCTGATGGGATTTTTCCCGCTCTTTATGGCTCCGACAGCTTCGACCAGCGTTACTTTTGCACTTGGTATTTCTTCATTCGTTTATTACAACTACGTCGGAATTAGAGAAAACGGAATCGTTGCACATCTTTCGCACTTAGCAGGACCGATCTGGTGGATGGCGTGGTTTATTTTCCCGTTGGAATTGATTTCAAACTTTATTCGTCCGCTTTCATTGAGTATCCGTCTTTTCGGTAACATCTTTGCGGATGAACAAGTTGCGGCTACAGTTTCGGGGTTAGGACACGCTTTAGGACTTCCCGACTGGACAACTCAGTTATTGCTTCCATTACCATTGATGGCACTAGGATTATTGGTTTGCTTAGTTCAAACATTCGTCTTTACTTTGCTTTCGATGATTTATTTGAGCGAAGTTTCGCACGGTGATCACGGACACGACCACGACGAAGAGCATGCACACGAGGCACACGCTGAGGTTGCACACGCGTAACAATTTGGGATTTGGGATTGCGAATTTGAGTTTTATTGTTCGCACCCAAGATTTTAGTTTTACAAACGCAGTAAATTTTTGAGAATAGGCTTAAACCAAACGACAGGAGTTTTGAGTTTCCCAAAACATCAAATACATACCGAAGTAGGTTGCAATTATCAAAACTCAAAAATTGTCTGCCAAAAATAAAAAATAGGAGACAAATATAATGTTAAGAAAATTATTCGTAATGGCTTTGAGCCTTTTAGTTTTATCAGTTCCGGCTTTTGCCCAAGCAGCTGACAACGCAGAAACCGTCAGTTCATCAAAAGCTTTAGCTGTTGGTTTAAGTATTATCGGTTTTGGTGTTGCTGCCGGTTTAGCCGGTCTTGGACAAGGTAAAATCGGTGCTGCTGCTTTGGAAGGAACCGCTCGCAATCCGAGTGCTGCCGGTAAAATTCAAACCATGATGATTCTCGGTTTGGCGTTTATCGAATCGCTCGTAATTTTTGCGCTCGTTATCGTTTTTGCCAAATAGTTTTTCGACGAAAACCAATTTACGGACGAGGGTGTGATTCCTCGTCCGTATTTTATTTTACGGCTCAATATGTTACAACTAATTGCAAGGTTTTTGAATCAAAACGTTCTTTAGTAAAGTGAGAAAAAAGCGATGGCTGACCAATTTATCGGAAAAGTTTTAGCGGACAAATATCAAATAAACTCTTTAATTAGTAAAGGAAATTTAGGCAATCTTTATCATGGCACACATCTCCTGATGGAAAAACCCGTGATGGTCAAAATATTACCGTCTGCCTTAGCGGTTGATGAAAAAATCGTTGACAATTTTGCCAAAGAAGCCCGCACCGTTTCCCGTATTTCACATCCGAATATTTTGAGTGTGACCGATTACGGTTCGGATAAGGACAATACTGTTTTTATCGTTTATGAAGACGCAAATGGTGAAAATCTGCGCGAATCAATTGATCGTGTCGGCAGATTTACACTCGGACGCGCCAATAAAGTAGTTAAAGAAGTTGCTTCTGCACTCACCCTCGCGCATAACAACGGCATCATTCATCAAAACCTTTCGAGCGAAAATATTTTAGTCAATCAGGATGGCGTTAAAGTCCTGAATTTTGGCACCAGCACTTTTGACATCAATGATTTAGATTATCCGATTGAAAAAATTGAGTATCTTGCGCCCGAACAATGCGCTGTTTCAGGAGAAATTGATGAGCGTTCCGATATTTATGCACTCGGTATAATTTTATTTGAAATGCTGGCCGGCGAAGTTCCTTTTACGGCAAGTAACGGAACTGATTTAATGCTCAAACAGACTCAAGAACCACCACCGCCAATAAATGCTTTTCGGCGTGATTTGCCAAACGAAGTTGATGATATTTTGCTAACTGCATTAGCTAAAAATCCGACTATTCGTTATCAATCGGCGCAAGAATTTGCAGATGCGCTCAATCAGGTTGCAATTGCTCATCCCGACCCGGAAGAAATGGCATTTAGTCCAATACCTCCTGCAAATGCAATAGTTACCCCTGAAGCATCAAACAATAATATTTGGAAAACAGCCTTTATTGTTTTGGCTGGCACTGTTTTGCTCGGCGCGTTTTTTGTCTATATGACCCAGAGCAAGCAGACAGACCCCAAAACTGCTTTGCAAAATGATGCCAACGGAATGCCTGTCCAACCTATTAATCCGGCAAGCGGCACAACTGAACAGGGTTTATCGAATATGGATTCATTTAATCCGGCAATGTATAGCAATTCAAATTCGATTATGACCGATGGCGGAGGTGTTTCAAATCCGTATTGGGAAAATGGTCAAAGACCTCCCGGAATGCCGAGCACAACCACAGGAGGATACGGTGATCCTTATCCTGTTCCGCAAGGAATAGCTCCACCGGGAAATCAAGTCTATATTGATCCGGGCAACGGCAGTATTTTTATGCCCCAAGATGATGGTTCGTATGTGGTGATGAAACCTAAAAATGCCAATGCGGATACTAATGTTAATGCGAATGTTGCACAAAAGAAAAACTCAAACAGCAATGTCAATACGCAACCGACCGCTAACACAACTACTGGTAAGCCTCCGGCAAATACTGCACCGGCAAATACTGCAACGCCTAAAGTTTCGCCGACTCCGGCTACTACAACGCCGAAACCTAAGACAACTAATCCAACGGATAAGCCTAAAACTGAACCGACCAAACCACCTGCGGCAACTGACAAACGTCCGGTGAGTGGGAAAAATCAAGACACTTTTTGATTATTAATTAAATTGATAAAAGCGGATTCATCTGAAAAGGTGAGTCCGTTTTCTACTACATAACACGGCAAATTAAATCTCAAATGCGTTAATTTCACCGCATCTTTAGCAGTTGTCAGTAAAACTTCCGCGCCTTTTTCAATTGCTTCTTTTTCCAACATTCTGACATCGCCTTTTGTATAAATATGATGATCGGGAAAAGATTTTGTCGCAGTTACATTAAATTTTTCGTGCCGTAATTGGTTAAAAAAATTGTCAGGATTACCGAGAGCGCAAAAGGCTGTCGATTTCAGATTTTGGATATTAGATTGCGGATTTGATTGATTTTCAGCTAAAAATTCTCTGAGTTTTATCAATCTGGTGAATTTATTTTTTGAGATAAAGATTTTGCAATCCGGATTGATTTGTAAAACTTTATTTTTAATTTCTTCTAAATCCTCAACTAAATTGGCGCGGGTTATGACAATCACATCAGCACGTTTCAAGCTCGCTAACGGTTCGCGCAAAAGCCCTGTCGGCAATAATTTATCGTTACCAAACGGATTAGTTGCGTCAAGCAGAACAATATCTAAATCGCGTTTAACCCGTAAATGCTGAAATCCGTCATCCAAAATAAAAGTTGTAATCCCGAATTCTTCTTTAGCCCAAATTCCTGCTTCGGCGCGTTTGGCATCAGCCACAATTACAGCTTTTCCAAGTAATTTGTTGGCTAATTCAAACGGTTCATCACCCGCATCCCGCGCATCTGCGAGAATCTTTTCGCCGTCCGTCACCAAAACTCTTTCTTTGGGATTATCGCGTCCATATCCGCGTGTGAGAATGCAAACTTTTTCGCCTTTTTCCGCTAATTTTTCGGCAATAAACGCAACTAACGGAGTTTTACCTGTGCCGCCAACTGTAATATTCCCCACACTTATCGTTTTAACACCTAAATTAACTGAAGTGAAAAATTTTTTTTGGTAGAGTGAGTTTCGCGCCTTGATTCCTGCGCTGTAAAGCCAACTGAAAGGTAAAAGCAGGTTTGAATTTTTCACGACTCTAAAATTTTGGCTTCGTCCAATAACGGTTTCAGGCTCTCGATAGTTTTAACGGTTGCGCCGCGATTATTTTCCGCTACTTTTAAAGCATTTTCTGCTAATTCATTTCGCTTTTTATCATTATGCAAAAGGTCGGAAAATACTTTGGCTAGTTCAGGTGAAGCATCTTTTTCACTTAATTCGGGTAGTTGGAAAACTGCATCTTTATCTAAAAATTCTTCGACAATCGCCTTAAAATTCATCGTATAAAAGCCAGTCACTATCGCTTTTTTCTCAATCGCAGGTTCCAAAATATTTTGTCCGCCGTGTGGAATCAGACTTCCGCCGACAAAAACAATTTCTGCCAAAGGATAAACAGCACGGAGTTCCCCAATACTGTCGAGCAAAATAATTTCGGCAGTTTTGTCCCGGACGGAAGGATTCTCGCTTCGTTTTGAAAAAATAAACCCTGTCGATTTAATAAGTTGCGTCACTTCATCAAATCTTTCGGGATGGCGCGGAACGAGCATTAAACGCGGCAATTTATCAGTTGAAGTTTTCCAAATTTCTTTGACCGCTTCCAAAATTATCTTTTCCTCTGGTGCGTGAGTGCTAGCGGCAACAATTAACGGCGCATCTTGGCTGATGCCGAAACGCTCACGGAATTCATTGGTCAATATGCCGTCATTTTCGTCAATCCGCTGGTCAAACTTAATATTCCCACTAACTAATATTTTTGTTCCGCGACTGCCTAGCGATAAAAAGCGTTTGGCATCGGCAGGAGTTTGCGCCAAAATCAATTGAACGTAATGAAAAACTCGTTTGATAGTATTTGGAATTCTGCTGTAGCCTCTGGCACTTTTTTCGGAAAGTCTGCCGTTGACGATGGCAACTTTAACATCGTGTTTTCCGGCTTCGCGGATAAAGTTAAACCAAATTTCGGTTTCCATCAGCAAAACTGCTTGAGGTTTAATTTTTCGCAAAGACCGGCGCACGGAAAATTTCCAATCGTAAGGAAAATAAAAGACTAAATCAGCTTCATCTTTAAAAACTTCGCGGGCGAGCTTTTGTCCGGTGCGGGTAGTCGTAGAAACAACCAGTTTATGATTTGGAAAGGTTTTGACGAGTTCTTTAACGAGCGGACGGGCAGCGTTTGTTTCTCCGACAGAAACGCAATGGAGCCAAATTACAGGTTTTTCTTCTGCGTCAAACTTTGGTAAAAAACCAAGACGCTGCCAAAATCCCGCCAAATATTTTCCGCTGCGAATTAACAACAGTGGCGATAATAGGATAAAGGCAATGGTTAGAAGAAAACTATATAAAAAGAACATTTCAAGTTACAGAGTTGTCAGACAGCTTAGCAGAGCTACAGAGTTCTGTTTGATTATTTTCAACTCTGCAACTCTGCAACTCTGTAAACTCTGAAAACTTTTATTTAACCCTTTCAATATACTTTGATTCGGTCGGATTGACACGAATTTTTTCACCGCTTTCGATGAAGGGTGGAACTTGGATGGCGACTCCGTTTTCCAGAGTGGCGGGTTTGTTGGAATTGGTTACGGTTGCGCCTTTTAAACCGGGCTCGGTGTATTCAACTACTAACTCCATCGAATCAGGAAGTTTAACGCCGATTGGTGAACCTTCGTAAAATTCGACTTCGATTTTTAATCCAGGCATCAACCATTGCGCGGCATCGCCTAAATCTTCTTCAGACAACGCAATTTGCTCGTAATTTTCCGAATTCATAAAATGGTGCATATCGCCGTCAGAGTAGAGATATTCCATTTTTTGTTGGCTCAAATAAGCCTTTTCGACCGTATCGTTTGAGCGAAAACGATGTTCAAATGAGTTGCCCGAAATCAGATTGCGAAGACGTGCCTGCACCATTGCGCGAAGATTTCCCGGTGTATGGTGATGAAAATCCATAATTTTGCAGGGTTGTCCTTCAAAGACGATAACCATTCCTTTGCGAATGTCATTAGCTGAAATTGCCATAAACTTTTCTAAATACTCCGTTTGATAAATTTTTTTGATAATTACAAAAGAGATAGTTTAATTTTTGCTGTCCGATTTTGCAAATTATGCCGTATTTTCGCGCTTTTTCTTTTCGTTCAAACTCTGATAATCTTGATTAGTGACACAAATTAAACTCGACAAATTTCACGAAGAATGCGGAGTTTTCGGCATCTACGGACATGCTGAGGCTTCGACTTTAACCCAGCTCGGACTTTTTGCTTTGCAACATCGCGGACAAGAGGCTTGCGGCATCGTTTCATCCGATGGCAACGATTTACACCAATTCCGTTCACAGGGTTTAATCGCCGATGTTTTGAGCGAAGAAGTGCTTAAAACATTGATCGGAACCTCAGCCATCGGGCATACCCGATACTCAACCGCCGGCAAAAATACGATCAAAGAAGTTCAGCCTTTTTCCGTCACTTGCCAACACGGTCAAATCGCTATCTGTCATAACGGAAATCTGCCTTTTGCTAAACAAACGCGCCTTGAATTAGAGCAAAATGGGGCAATTTTTTCTTCGACTTCGGATACGGAAACAATTTTGCACAGTGTAGCACGAACCCAGGCAGCAAACGCGATTGACGCAATCAGAGAAGTTTTGAAACAAACCGAAGGCGCATTTTCCCTGCTCTTTTTAACTCCAAATTCCTTGATTGCTGTTCGTGATCCGCGCGGATTTAGACCGTTGGTTTTGGGCAAATTAAAAGATGCCTGGTGTGTGGCGAGTGAAACTTGTGCTTTTGATTTGATTGATGCCGAATATGTCCGCGAAATCAAAGCGGGCGAGATGCTGGTCATTGATGAATATGGCTTGCATTCAAGTTTTCCACTTGTGGAAAAAACTCTTTCCGTCTGCACCTTTGAACACGTCTATTTTTCACGTCCGGATTCGATAATT
>DAORIL010000187.1:0-10147 GCA_035438525.1 Pyrinomonadaceae bacterium | reverse complement strand
GACCAACCCATAAATCGCCGTGCCGATCAGAGAGAAACGACAACACGATGTTGTTTGAACTACCGTCACCCGTCGCAAAAATCTCGAACGAACCGTTTCTCAGCCGAACTACATCGCCGATTTCTGTCCCGATCCAAAGAGTTGCTTCCTGGTCTTCGTAGAGAGACATCACACGATTGCTGTGTAAACTGGGAGTGTTTGCAGTATTAAAAGTCGTGAAGCGAACCCCGTCAAACCGCACCAAACCGCCGAAAGTTCCGAGCCACAAATATCCGTCGCGTGTCTGCACCATCGAAGTTACGGTATTCTGCGGCAAGCCTTCCTCGGTCGTCCAACGTTTTTTAAGAAATTGATTGTCAGAAAGTGTTTTAGCAGAAACAGGATTTAATGCGAGGCATGTTGCAAATGACCAAGTGAAAATAAAACTGAAAAGGATAAATACCCGAATTAATCTTCTAAATACCTCCTCCAAACCAGTGTTCCGATTAAAGATGATTCGTGTAAAGGGAAGACGCATTTGCATTAAGAAAAACAATTTACGGAAGGTTACTTTTATTCTTTTGATAATATTTTATTGCAAATTAGTTCAGATTAGTCAAATTTTCGTTCTCAAAAATTAAAGCTAAAATTGATAGATTTTGTTGCAATAATAAAGTGTTATTGAAAATCGGGAATTTACTACATTTTTACTATTTTTAAACCAAAAAGCGACATAAAAGTAAAATGGTAAACCATTTGATTTACCGTAAACTTCTTAACATATTGATATTTACTGAATTTTACAAAATTTAGAAAATATAAGAAATGGAGGCGGCGAGAATTGAACTCGCATCCAAAGATTGTGATCCAGAGAATCTACACGCTTAGTCAATTTGCTTAAAGTCTCGTTTTTTGGAAGTCAGCAAAATGACAAAACCTTCTAAAAAACCAGTCTGACTAAAATCTCGCTTGCGCCCGCAGACGGTCGGCGCAAACCAGTTTGAACTGTGTTATGCCCTGTTCACTCGCTTCAAACTAACTTGTGACAGGACACTTGTGGCTAGAATTAACTAGGCAGCAAGAGCCAATTCTTGGTTGGCAATTGTTTTTGTTCAGTGGTTTAACGAGCTACCAAACAAGCCCGACGTGCATCCAAAGATCTAACTAATCCCTGTCGAAGCCTGTCGCCCCCAAAGGAATGTTATTCTACGCTATTTTGAAGCAGATTAACAACGCCGGGTTGTAAGAATTTTCACAATTTAGGGTTGACAGGTTTGTTATAATTATTAAATCCATTTCAAAAAGGAATTAATCTAATGAATTTAAAATCAATTGTTATCATTTCTACTTTTTCAGGGCTACTTTTGACTTATCCGATTCTAGGACAAACCATCCCGGATGATCCGAATCATCCCATGGAAATGATAGGCGGACGACCATCTTCCAACGGCAATTTAACTGTTTCGGGACGGGTTTATTTAGAAGGTCTAACGGATCCTAAAGAAAGACCTGTTATATATGTAATTGCCTATACAGGTGGCAGAATGGTGGAAAAACGTCAAGTTTCGTCTAATGGGTCCTTCTCTTTAAATGGTATGCCGCGCAATAATTTAACCATTAGTTTTGAAATTGAGAATGTTGAAGTGGCTAATTATCAAATTATTGCCCCATTAGGCAATATAGTTATGCAAAATGCTACAATTACCTTAACCCAGATTCAGCAAGCCAAAGCTAAGACCGGAGTTATTCCGGCTAATTCTCTTTATCAACGAACTGCCGAAAACCAAAAGTTATTTGAAAAGGCTGCCGAGCAAATCAAAATTAAAAAGAATGACGAAGCTATTTTAATTCTCAAACAACTGGTTAAAAATGATGAAAAGGATTTTATTGCCTGGACGGAGTTAGGCGATCTATATTTTTTAAAAGAGAAAAATGATGATGCTGAAAAATCTTATCAAGAATCAATCAAACAAAATTCTAAATTTGTTCCGGCGATCATAAATTTAGGAAGAGTCCAACTTATTAAAAATAATGGCGAGAAGGCTATCGAAACCTTAACCCAGGCAGTTGAAATGCAGCCCACTTCTCCTGACGCCAATTACTTTTTAGGAGAAGCTTATTTATTTATTAAAAAAGGCTCTAAAGCAGTTGGCTTCCTTAATGAAGCTATCAAACTTGATCCGATTGGAAAGGCAGATGCCCATTTGAGACTTGCCACACTTTACAATGGAGCTAATTTGAAAGATCGTGCTGCCCAGGAATATAAACTCTATTTAGAAAAAGTTCCGAATTATAAGGAAAAAGAGAAATTAGAAAAATATATCAAGGAAAATCTTCCAAACTAAATTCTCCTTCAATTTAAAATAAAAAAAGCGAGTCAAGAAAACTTGGCTCGCTTTAATTTTAGGCTTAACTCTGTTTAGAAGTCATAGCGAATTGCAAATTGAATAACTCTTGGAGTTCCCTGAATAGCAGTCAAACTTCCAAAATCAGATGACGGAGTTCCAAGGAATGGATCAACGCCTGAAGGATAAAATCCATTACCGGTTAACCTTTGGGTATTGGTCACATTAAAGGCTTCTACCCGGAAGGTAATTTTTTGTTTTTCGGTAACGTCGAATGATTTGTATAATCCCATATCTAAAACAACATAGTTGGGTTCGCGCAAGATATTTCTATCTCCGGCTTCGCCCGGTTTGGCATTACGATATGATTTATATACAGCAGTCGGATCCGCGAAAAGATTCGGCGAACCATTTACGTCTGTAACCTTTGTTGTGACAGGCTTCAAAGCAACCAAATTAGATTGAACATTCCAGTTTGTTGCCCAACGTGCATCATCATAAGGCTGACCGATCGGGAATCCGGTGTTCCAGCGATAGATGCCTGTTAATTGCCATCCACCCAAAATTCCATTAACTATCTTTCCGGAATTTGAGAAGAATTTTCTTCCTTTGCCTAAAGGTAATTGATAGACAAAATTCGCATTGATCAAATGACGGACATCAAAATCCGAATCGCCGCGATTTTCCTGCAATCTTAAAGGATTCAGAATATTAACTCCGGTGATACTACCCGCAGCTTCATTGCCCGAAGCATCGTCCAACGAATGACTGTAAGTATAGTTAAAGTCAAATGAAAGACCGTTTTCGAGCCGTTTTCTGATGCTCAATTGCATCCCGTTGTAGAAAGAACTGCCAAGGGTTGAATAAGCACCAAAGGTAGCATATTGCGGATGAATAAAGAGATTATCTGCATAACCTAAACCGTCATCCCAAAGTGCTTGAACAAAGGTAAAGTCAGTTGTATTACGTCCGCCAACTGCGCTTCTGGCAACTCGACGATAGGCAGCCTGAGTTGCAGTTAAGGGAACCGAATTTCCCAAAACAGTATAGTTTCCGGCTAATCCCGGGACAAACTTTTCAAACCAGGCAATTTTAGGAATCGAAGTAATTGCAGCACCTGAATTGCGATAGTCAATCAATGTGCTCATTACTCCATAGAAATCTTGCCCTGAGGCAGGATCACGAAGATTGTTAAAGTGTGCTGTATCACGGATAACTAACAAGTTTTTAGCAATTCTGCCGACATAACTTGCTTCAATGGTGATTCCTTTGTAAACCTCACGTCCGTAAGAGACGTTAAAGTTATAGTTATAAGGAGTTGTCAGTTTGTCATCGAGTGATTGTTCAATTCGTTGATCTTCGTCTGCCGGAGTTTGCAGCGGGAAGGTCAATGAATTGCTAAGTGTTAATCCGGGTAATGCCCGAACATTTTGGTTAAATCCAGAAAAAAGCGGTCCTAACCGATCACTAACATTATAGGTATTAGCTGAAATCGAACTTGATGAGCCGAAACCAAGTGTTGATCTGGTGTCAAACGCAACTGCTAAAGCGCTACCGATCCGGTCATAGGTCATACGGAAACCGCCGCGAACAGTGCTTTTTCCATCACCACCAAAGATGGCTTTAAGTAATCCGCCTTTGAAATTCGGTGACCAAGCAGCCGAAATCGTTGGAGCAAAGTTGTTCCAGTCTTGTTTGTAATAGCCGTCTTTTCCATTTACTTTGCCGGCAATATCAACTGACAAGAGTCCGTTATAAGGAGTGCCGTTGAGAGCTCCGGCTACCCGTTTGTCAAAAAAGTCACTTAAACTGGTAGTCGGTTTAACCTGAATACCATTGGCTTCGTAGATTGGAGTCGAAGTTGACCAACGAACACCGTAATTGATGGTCAGATTATTGAATAATCTCCAGCTGTCTTGACCATAAAATTCATATTCCTGGGTTTTAAATGTTCGGGAAACCGGTGCGCCTGCGGCTTGAAGTTTTTTATCGGCACCATATTGCAAATTAGCACCATATTGTGAAAATCGTCCAATGACTGCAGTTAAAGCATCCCGCAAATCGGTTTCAGAACCTCCATCAACATCCGGGAAAATTGAATCTCCGGTATTTGGATTGAAGATCACATCAGCACCAGAATTATCGTAGTAAGACGGATTGGTTACAGCATTGTCAAAAGATGAACCAAAACTATTCCGAGTATTACTGATAAACCGAATATTTGTGCCAAAACTCATTGTGTGATTGCCTTTTACCCAGGTAAAATCATCCACAAAATCATGAGCTGGTGTTACCCGGCTCAAAGTCCGGCTATAGTTAAATGGTGAATAGATAAACCGAAAACTAACCGCATTGGCTCCTGAGTCGCCTCCTTGTGTAAAAGCAGCGCGAGTCAATCCATAGGTGAATTTATTCACCATATTGCTATTAATGGTCCAAGTATGTCCACCAAAAATGCCAACCGGATGAACCCAGTTATTTGGGGCAGGAGTATCAGGAAGACGCGAAGCTGTGCTGGCATTATCATATTGATATTGCCCACGGAAAAACACATCTTGATTACTGGTCAGCTTTCCGTCAATTCTGACCAAAGCGGAATTGTTACGAACCGGTGACGGAGCGTTAAAACGCAAACCCGAGGTATTTAAGCCATCACCAACGGTTGTATCATTTGCCTTATAACGATTAGCCGCTGCTAGTAAAACTCCAAGTGCGGCTGAGTTGACACCCGGTGTGACACCGTTTGAAGCAGTATAAAAATTGTTAATATCCGTAGCGCTTAAGCAACGAACGCCTGCCGGAGTGCCTGCCGGACAAGTTCCGCCATTAGCCCCAGATGCTGTATAGTATCTGACAATCCCATTACCTAAACTGACCAACGGAACTTCGGTCACTACCGAACTTTCTTTATCTTCGGTAAATCTTTCGTAAAATGCTGAGAAAAACCATTTATCTTTAACAATTGGTCCTAATAATGAACCACCATAATTTTGGCGTTTAACCGAAGCCAACTCAACATTGGCGGCATTATTAAAATAATCATTTGATTGGAATTTCTTTCCGGGTCGGGCATAAAAATATCCCGAACCATGCCATTCATTACTACCTGAGCGGGTAATCAATGAAACCTGTGCACCGGATGAACGACCTGAGCTGGCATCAGCATTAGTAGTCGTTACACGGAATTCTTGGAGAGATTCAGGAGTAACACGCAAAACACTGAAAAAAGCTGCTCCACCCTGCTGTTCATTAACATCAACTCCATCTAAGGTGACGTTGGCTTGGTCCGAACGTCCGCCGTTAACCGCACCACCTTGCCCCGAGCCATTTTCAGGGGTTACGCCCGGTTGCAAAGAAAGCAAACCCGGAGTATTTCGACCTGACAACGGTAATTGAATAATTACTTTTGAAGTAATTGTATTACCGACGCTCCCGTTAGTAGTATTTAATGTAGCTTCATTTGAACTGGTAACATCAACTGTTTCTGATATTTGCCCGATTTGAAGGGTTATATCTTCATTTCTAGGCGTATCAACTAATGCCTGAACGTCTGAAACAGATGAAGTTTTAAAGCCATTGGCTTTGACCTCAACAACATATGTGTCAGGTGGAATAGAGGTAAAAACATATTGTCCGTTCTCATTTGTAGTGCTAACTTTTGAAAAACCTTTGCTTCTTCCTTTTAACGAAACGCTAGCTCCGGCAATCGGATTTCCCTGCGGGTCGTTGACGGTTCCTCTAATAGAAGAAGTCCCGGTTTGAGCAAAAGCGTTCAAACAAAGTAACAAAGATACAACTAATCCAGTAAAAAATGTTGTCGCATTTTTACTGAAATTCATTTTGAAATCCATATTTCCTCCTAATTTTTTTCTAATCCTAAAGTTAAGCCGTTTAATTTTGGCTAAAGTAAAGCTATTTAACTTGTGCTGTTTTATATAAGGCAAATTTATTAAGGCATTTAGCGTTCCAAAACCCTGAAATTTATGCAAGTTTATAAATAAATAGCCGTTCTTTGAAAAAGATCCATATTTTTGTTATGTCTTTCTTCAAAATTCTGTATCTTTCTTCATTTTTTTGATTTTATTTACTAAATCTTGTATTAAATCCAAGATATTATATTGCAAAAGTTTAGAAAAAATTTCTATTAAAATACAATTAACAGAAAATTTATGCAGCCTAATTTTAATGAACCTTGGTTTGGTTTTTTAGACTCTGCAGTTTTTAGATATATTATTCTTTCCAAAACTTGCATAAACTCTATTTTTCAACTAACTTAAAAGTCCCTGCTCTCAAAAAAAATGGAAAAATATTCGTTTCATTCGTGAAACAGTATTTCACAAACGCCTTCTTTTGTGTTACACTTCACTTGTCTTTTAATTGAAATTGACACAAAAGGAGAGAAAAAATGGCTGGAGAAGCAACAAAAATGGCATCAGTAGATAAAGGTAAAGCAATCGAATCAGCGTTGGCGAATATCGAAAAGAAATTCGGGAAAGGTTCAATTATGCGGCTTGGGGAAAGACCGCACGAAGAAGTCGGCTCAATTTCGACTAATTGTTTGAGTTTGGACGCGGCAATCGGAGTCGGCGGATTTCCACGCGGCAGAATTATTGAAGTTTATGGTCCTGAAAGCTCAGGTAAAACCACTTTGGCATTGCAAGTGGTAGCACAAGCACAAAAAGTTGGCGGAGTCGCGGCATACATCGACGCAGAACACGCGCTCGATCCCGATTATGCTGAAAAACTCGGTGTAAATATTGACGAAATGTTGATTTCGCAACCTGATTCAGGTGAACAGGCTTTGGAAATCGCAGAAACCTTAGTGCGCTCGGCAAGTGTTGATGTGATTGTGGTTGACTCAGTTGCCGCGCTTGTTCCGCGGGCCGAAATTGACGGCGAAATGGGCGATTCGCATATGGGTTTACAAGCCCGTCTGATGTCGCAGGCACTTCGCAAATTAACCGGAATCGTTTCAAGTTCAAATACTTGTTTTATTTTTATTAATCAATTACGAGATAAAATTGGCGTAATGTTTGGTTCGCCCGAAACAACCACAGGCGGAAAGGCTTTGAAATTTTATGCCTCGGTTAGAATTGATATTCGTCGGATCGGCGCAATCAAAGAAGGTGATAAAGTTGTCGGCAATCGAACCAAAATTAAAATTGTCAAAAACAAAGTTGCCCCGCCGTTTCACGAATGCGAATTTGACATTATGTATGGCGAAGGAATTTCGCGCGAAGGCGATTTACTTGATTTAGCCGTCAAACACGAAATCGTCGAAAAAAGCGGTGCATGGTTTTCTTATTCGGGCGAACGGCTCGGACAAGGACGCGAGAAAGTCAAAACCGAACTCAAAAACAATCTAGATGTTTACGGACGCATCGAAAAAGATGTCAAAGTTGTGCTGGGTTTAATTCCTGCCGATGCAGAGTAAAAATTTGCGTTTGCGAATTTGACAGACGCGACTTGCTTATTTAGACTATTTTACTTGCTCTCGTGTTTTGCAGAGCGAGTGGCTTGGTAGCTCAGTTGGTAGAGCAGCGGACTGAAAATCCGCGTGTCGGCGGTTCGACCCCGTCCCAAGCCACCATTAGAATCAATAGTTTAGCCCATCCTATTTGGATGGGCTTTTCTGTTAGTGACACTTTTAAGGACATTTTACAATTCAATCTGTCGTCCCCTTTGGATTCTTTAGCAGAGTGAGTCGAACAAACCTACATCGGTCTTATAAAAAGGTTTAAGACTGAAAATGAAGCTAATCATAAGAAAAAACAACTTATCTTTTTTCGGTAACAGCTAAAATTTAGTTATTCTTTTTTTGCATACCAATCTTCGTGACGTGACCAATGATGACAAAAAAGGCAACTTGTCCAAATCCATTGATGAGCGCAACCCGGACATTTTCCACGAGTTTCAAAAGTATTCCAAATTGTATAGCAACCGCCGTAAAAATATTACGGAGCATCGCAACTTGCACACATCCAACGGCTCGAACCTGACGGCGTCCAATTACACTTCGGGCAGCGTATTCTTTCAAAATCATCAACGGTGTCTTCCCTTTCGAGTTTTTTGAGAACTTCTTCAATTTCTTCGGTTTTACGGTAAGCCATAGACCTCGTTATATAATTAAACTTTTGATTTAATAATGAAACCACCTTTTGAGTTTAAGAAGTGAAAAGAATATTGAAAATACCGATTGTTTCAGTTTATTATGGCGATTATGAAAAGACTTGTCTTGATATTATTACTTTTTACTTACTTAACTTCATCCTGCGCGTCGCCCAAAACGGCAAATGTTTCAAATAACACACCAACTCCAACTCCATCACCATCACCTGCAAAAGTCGAATATAAAACACCGCAAAGAGGGATGACGCTTTTTGATTTTATGCAATTATGTAAATTTGATAAAGACCAAACACCGGACGATGATGTTTCTACATCCAATTCAGATGCCGGAAAAGTTAAAATAATCAGACTCGGACGGTCAAAAACCCGTGAAACGAACGAATGCTGGGGACATTTTACTTTTGTTAATGAAAAATTAGAGACAATTTTGAAATAAGGGATTTTTTTTGACATCCGAAAAATAATTTCTTAACTCAAGTTTTGAGCAATATCATGAATCTGGTAAAAAGAAAACCATTGTTTCTTTGCCCTTTTTGCACGTTTTAAAACAATGGAATCTGTCAGGATGTTTTCTTTTTTTCGGCTTTAAGGTAAAGTAATCGTGTATTTTGCACTAAAGAATTTTTACGACAAATGTTAGATACCCAATATAATCTTTCAACAGTCAGCAATAGACTTCTCTCTGCCCTGCCAAAGGAAGAATTTGTGCTAATTCAGCCGCATCTTAAAATCTGTAGTTTTCGGCTTGGGCAAATTATTTATAACGAAGGCGATGCCATCAACAACATTTATTTTCCCAAATATGGAATGATTTCCTTGCTTTCGGTGACCCAAAACGGTCATGCAGTTGAAGTTGGTTACACCAGCGATGAGGGAATGCTCGGACTGCCGATAATTTTGGGTCGAAATGAAATACCCTATCAGGCAATGGCGCAAAGCAAAGTCGAATGTTTCTATGTTGAAGCAGAAATTATTGTTCAATTATTTGGTGAATTAAAGGTCTTTCATAATATTGTTCTACGCTATGTCTTTGCGTTAATGAAACAGTTTTCGCAAACAGGAGTTTGTAATCATTTTCACACAATCGAAACCCGTCTCTGTCGTTGGTTATTGATAATGAGGCAAAACGCTAAGTCAGATACAATGCAATTGACTCAAGAATTCCTCTCACATATGTTAGGAGTGCAAAGGACAAGTATTGGATTTGTAGCAGGTGCCCTCCAAACTGCCGGAATTATTCGTTATCGCCGTGGCAAACTCGAGATTCTTGATATTGAAAGACTCGAGGAATGCGCCTGCGAGTGTTATCACATTGTCGAAGACGAATACAATAAATACCTCCACCCAAATCCACAAAAAAAATAATTTTATATGTTGGGTAACTGACAGACAAAAACTTCTGAATACTTCAAAATAGTTAATTCTAAGAGCCTAAAAGTGTAATTTACTAAAAAGCAATTTATAGAATGAAGAATTTGTTTACCATGTCCTTGCGAAAAAAAAAGATTTTATGTGTGGAAGATCACGAAGATACCTGCGAACTGATAGAATTTCTATTAGCTGATTACGAAATTATTTTTACTGATAGTATTGAAAGTTCATTAAAAATATTTACTAAAGAAGATTTTGATCTATGTATTCTTGATAATTGGCTAATTGATGGATTGGGAACAGATTTGTGCAGACAAATTAGA
>DAORIL010000186.1:0-10166 GCA_035438525.1 Pyrinomonadaceae bacterium | reverse complement strand
TTGCGAAGTAGATGAAATCGGATTAGAACCCAAAGAATTATTTTTAACCGCCGAAACATTGCGTGAAAATTTAGGAAAATTTGCCAGAATTGAACTTCGCGCACTTGGCAAAATTTCCAGCGAAACGGATGAAGATTTTTCGGTAACTTAAATTCTTTTAACGCAAAGTCGCAAAGAAGCAAAGGCGCAAAGATTTAATTCTAAAAAATTTATGAATCGCAGAAAATTCCTTCAAAATGTGGTCGGTGTCACTACACTTGCAACTCTGGCAAGTTCAACCGTTTTTTCACAAAACTCGTCCGCCAAGTTGAAAATCGTTGTCTTTTGGCAAAACGGTTTCCCAATCGTTGATGGCTTGAATATTACCAGAGAAAAACTACAATCTTCGCTTGCCAATCACGATTTAATTTTTGCCATTGAGAGCGAACTAGCTTCAAAATTGTCCGAAGATATTGATGTTTTTATCAATCCATACGGCTCGGCTTTTCCAAAAAAAGCTTGGAATGCAATTTTGAAATATCTACAAAATGGCGGTAATTTTCTAAACTTAGGCGGAGTTCCATTTGCAGTTCCTGTTCAAAACGGTAATAAAGAAATTCGCCAAGTCAATTATCACAAACGGCTCGGAATTACGCAGAGTTTTCCGATTGATGGCAGAGATATTGAATTGTGGTCAGCAGATTCTTTCCAAAGACCAAAAGCCGAAAAGCAAAAACTATTTTCAGCCGAAGAGATCTACGAATTTTACCTCAAACTCTCCAACGTCAACGATTTTCCCGATGAAGCCGGAAGCGACGGCAGACGCGAAGCGAAAGTTGAATCATTGATTTTCGGCTTGGACAAAAACAAACGCCGAATTGCCGCGCCGATTATTCAAATTGACCGTCTTTTGGGGGAATTCGCGGGCGGACGTTGGATGTTGGCGAATTTTAAGGGCGAAATTGATGCGGATTTGATAAAGAATTTGGCAGAAAGAGCGGTTTTAGGGGCAGTGGAATTTATTGTAAAACCTGAATTCGCTTGTTTTCGCAAATCTGATATTCCTAAAATATCTACAAAACTTTTTTCTCCCTATTTAACTAAGAAAAAAGAAATAATTTTTGTTTCTTATACGGTAAATATTAAAAATTCCGAAAATTCCGAAGTTGGTTTTAAAACACTTTCAGATGATATAAAAGCCGAACCAATTATTTCAGAGAAATTTGATATTAGTCAGTATACAAATAAACTGAAAGAAGGATTTTTTCAAATTGATTGTGAGATTGAAATAAGGTTTGCTTATAGAAGTAGCCAAATAATAAAGATAAGAAATAAAACAGGCTTCTGGATTTTAGACAAAAAACTTCTTTCCACAGGCGAACCTTTCACCGCTGACCGGCATTTTTTGTATCGCAATTATCAGCCTTTTCCCGTGGTAGGAACGACTTATATGTCTTCCGATGTGGCGCGGAGATTTTTGCTTGAACCAAATCCGGCAGTTTGGGATAAAGATTTTGCCGAAATGAAGGCGGCTGGAGTCAATATGATTCGCACCGGAATTTGGACGGGGTGGAAACTCTATTTTGACGAAAAAGGTGAGGTCAAAGAAGAAGTATTACGGGCGTTTGAGGCGTTTATTTTGACTGCTAAAAAATATGATATTCCCGTCATTTTCACGTTTTTTGCTTTTATGCCTGAAATGTTCGGCGGCAAAAATGCCTATCTTGATCCAAAATCTTTCGAAGGTCAAAAGAAGTTTTTGTCAGCATTTGCCTTGCGCGTAAAATCAGCAAAAGACTTGATCTGGGATTTAATAAACGAGCCGAGTTTTGCCAATCCGAAAAATCTCTGGTCGTGTCGCCCGAATTATGATGAGTTTGAAAAAGCGGCGTGGAAAGAGTTTTTGAAAAAGCGTTTCAGCGAAAATGATGAACAAAGATTGTCTGATATTTTGAAAGAAAAATGGCGGCTGCGAGATGACGAAAATCCGTTTGAACTGCCGACAATGGAAGATTTTGATAATTACAACATTGCCGTTAAACGCCGTCCGCTCAAGGCTTTGGAGTTTCGCCTTTTTGCTCAGGAAATTTTTAAACAATGGGCAAAAGAAATGTCCGAGACCCTCAAAAAAGCGGGAAATTCTTCACAAATGGTGACGGTAGGACAGGATGAAGCAGGAAATTCAGACAGCCCAACATCGCAGTTTCACGAAGACGTTTTGGATTTTACCTGCCTGCATAATTGGTGGGCAAATGACGAACTACTGTGGGACAATGTAATGATGAAATCCCCGTCAAAGCCAAATTTGGTGCAAGAAACTGGTTTGATGTTTTACGAGAAACAAGACGGTTCAGTGTGGCGTGATGAGCAGACAAACGCAAATTTACTGGAACGAAAAATGGCGTTGAGTTTAGGCGCAAACGGCTGCGGTTTTATCGAATGGATTTGGAATATCAACCCGTTTATGGACAATGAAAACGAAGCGGCAATCGGTTTTCATCGCGTGGACGGAACGGCAAAAAAAGAGCTTGAGTCATTCGTCAAAATCGCCAAATTTGCCAACGAAAATCGTCAATACTTCAAAGATAAACAAGACGAAAAAACGCTTTTGGTAATCCCGCATTCCTATCAATTTTTACCGCGAAATTTCGCACAGGAAGCGACTAGAAAAGCCGTCCGCGTTTTTCATTATTATTGCCGTCGAACACTCCGCGCTGTCAGTGAATATAATTTGCAATCAATTCTAAAAGAAGAAAATCCGCCCGCTTTGATTATTTTGCCGTCCGTAAACTGTTTTAATCAAAAGGCTTGGGGACAATTATTGGAATTAATTGAAAAAGGTTCGACACTGGCGATTTCGGGTTATTTTGCCGATGACGAGCATTTGATTCCGCAAGACAGATTAAAAGATTTAGGTTCGCAATCAATTTATCCGCCAATCCCAGTTTCGCATAATGAGCGAATGACAATTGAGGGCAAAATTTATCGAACACATTTCGGCGGCGAAAAAATTCAGCAAGTCCGTCGGGCTGATTTTTACAATGATTATTTGCTCAATTTTTCCCTCAACGGAAATGAAGTGCTTTGGTCGCCTGTTCCGCTTGAAATTGGTGAAAATATGGACGCAATCAAAGCATTTTACGATTCTGCAATTAAAAAAGCTAAACTATTACCGTATTTCAGTTTAGCCAACGACATTCCAACCATCCTCGTCCGCCCAACTGAGTTTGAAAAGGCGATTTTGTATCTGGTGATGAATGAATCCGGAAACAATGAATTAGTTGAATTAACGCATTTACCGACCAAGACAAAGATCGAAATTAATCTCGAAGCGGGCAAAACGAGTCTGATTTTTGTTGATAAACAAACAGGAAAAGTTTTGAGCCGAACGTGATAAAACCACATAAAAATTCTATTCACGTCTATTCGCATTTATTCGCGGGCTACTTTCTTCTTGCATTTGCGATTTCAATCTTTAGCCAAGAAACACTCGTTTTTGAAAGCGGGAAAGATGGCAATGCGACATATCGAATTCCCGCCATTATCAAACTAAAATCAGGAAAATTGCTCGCCTTTGCCGAAGGTCGCCGAAAAGGGGCGGGAGATTTTGGCGATGTTAATATCGTTTTGAAAACTAGTGTTGATAACGGAAAAACTTGGTCGGCAATGCAGGATGTGGCGGAAAATGCTGATTTTCAGGCAGGAAATCCGGCTCCGGTCGTTGATTATTTTGATAAAAACTTTTCCCAAGGAAGGATTTTCCTTTTTTACAATACTGGAAACAACACCGAGGCACTGGTCAGAAAAGGCAACGGCAAACGCGAAGTTTGGTTTAAAACTTCGATTGACGAAGGCAAAACCTGGTCTGAAGCCGTTAACATTTCCACTCAAGTTAAATTAACAGAATGGCGTTCGTATGCGAACACGCCGGGACACGCTTTGCAAATCAGCAAAGGTAAATATAAGGGGCGAATTATAGTTCCTTTCAACTATTCCAAAGGAGAGCCTGAACAAGACTTTTCCGATTATATGGCGGCAGTTTTTTATTCGGACGATCACGGGAAAACTTTCAAAATCAGCAATGATGTCGGCATTAAAGGAAGTAACGAATCAACCGCCGCCGAATTGCCGAATACCGGAATTTTGCTTAATTCCCGTAATCAAAAAGGCGACGAAAAATACCGAATTTTTGCCAGAAGTCTAAACGGCGGCGAAAGTTGGACGGAGGTTGGGTTTGATAAAAATTTGCCCGATCCGGTTTGCCAAGGAAGTTTGTTAAATTTAACTGATAAAATCATTGCTTTTTCCAATAATGCTGACCAAAAAAATCGCAATAATTTAACGCTCAGAATTAGTTATGATGAAGGTAAAAGCTGGACAAAAAGCATTTTGGTTGACGGTAAGGAAAATCTTAATCAGAACGAAGATTACACTGCTTATTCCGACCTCGTTTTGCTCGATAAAGACCGTATCGGAATTTTATATGAAAAAGAAGAATACAAGAAAATCGTCTTCAAAATCATTAAATGGAAATAGAATGCAAAAACGTAATAGCTTTTCGTTCTCTAATAGTCAAAAATCCGTTTAAGATTTGACAATCAATTTTATGAAAAACAAGACTTTTTCACTATTAATGCTTTCGTTGCTGTTTTTAGCTTTGACTGGAGTTTCGGCATTTGCACAAAACAAACTCTTTCAGCAACCGAAACGACTGCTTTTGCTAGGCGACACGCTCGAAGAAACAAACGAAAATCCGCGTTTAATGAAAGAATATTTTTATCCGCTCGGCTGGTCGAAAGACGGCAAGTTTGCCTATTATCTCGAACCACCCGACGAGGCTTGCGGCTGCTATTTCGGCGAAATTTACATCGTTGATCTGAAAACAGACAAAATTTTGTGGTCGAAAAAATATGAAGGGCAAATGGACAAGCCTGAAGATTTAAAATCAACTTGGAAAAAATTTCAAAAATTGTTTTCCCAAAAATTGAATCAATATGGCATTGTCGCAGCTAAGAATTTCACACTTTTAGGCGAAAATTTTGAGGCAAACGGCGATTCTTTCAAAATTGATTATTTCGCTGACGTAAATTTGGACGAAGACCCCTATAACTCGAAAGGAAGTATCGCAGTCAAAATGGTTTCGGCAACTAAAGGCAAAAAAACTCTTTACCAAAAAACATTCAAAGGCGAAAATAATGCGGGGATTTTAGCTTCCAGTCTCGGCGGAGTTTTGAAAAGTCCTTTTGAATCAAGAGTTGCCGTTATTCGCGTTGATACGCAAAGAGGTTGGGAAGGACCGCCGCACGTTACAAAAATTTCCGTTGTTGGTGCGGATTTGAATAAAGGATTTAAGTAAAACAGTTATCAATTCTCCGAAATTCCGAGCGAATTAAGCCAATTCGTTCCGTTGGGTTATTAATTTTTTGGGCGGTGAAAAGGGCGATTTGAATTTAGAAAAATTCCAAGACTTTGTTTTAGTTTTGAAAAAAGATAAAGAAAAGGAAACTTCGGACATGGTTAACCCTCCCGAAAAAACGTCCGCTTTTAATCTTTTTAGCACAAACCGTTGGAAGTTATCACATTGCGGTGAAAAATGATAATACGGTCTATTGCGTGGATTGCAGTGGAGTTTTCGGCGATCCTTTCGACTGAATTGCTATGCAAAACGGTAACTTTTCGGTAAATCATTACGGCGGCAGCAATTGGGGTTGGACGAGGATAAGCACTTATAAATATTTGCCGAAAGATAAAACTTGGTATCCATTCAAAGACGGAGAGGACAACTATCACAAGTCCGATCCCAACAAGGTAAAAACTACTATCAACCCCACGAAAAATTTCGGCAAAATTCCGTTTAAAAAACTCGATATTTACAAGGAAGACAAATAGTTTCGCCTAAAGTTTTGGCAGCCACAATCCGAAAAAGGCGACGAAAATTCCGATTCCCATCAATATCGTTAGGATAAAGACGAGAGTCGAAAACAGAAGGCGATTTGTCGGACTGAATTTTGCGGAACGCAGATATAACTCAAGCACGGCAAGCGGTAACAACGAATCCGCAGTTGCCCAAAAAGTAAGAAAAGGACCTTGAAAAGTATCGGGATTAAACCCGACGGGTCCTTTATTCGCAAAGACCCAAAACATTAGTCCGACGCGAAAAAACCAGACTCCACTCGCCGCCATAAACAGACGAAGCGACCACTTCCGATGTAACGCAAACTTGCGATTAAGAGCGTTTTTTAAGGTCATCGCCGAAAAAAACATAATCAAAAAGGCGTTTAGCGAAATGCCCAAATGCTGCGTAACATCGCCGACGCTTCCGCGAACCCAAACCATATAAAGCCCGCCAAAACTTAGGATAAAAGCGATTAAAACAAAAATTCGACCATTCCAACGGTGAAAAATCGGAAAACGCTCCCGAAGTTGCGGAATAATTTGCATCAACCCGCCCGAAATGATGATGACTGCGAAAAAAATATGTAAACTTACGGCGATATTTCCCAACAAGTCGCCTGCAACGTAACCTTTCGGCATTACTTTATTGAGAACTTCCAAATCTCCACGAAAAGCTCCTCGCCCATATAAGCCTAACAAATAAACGACAAACAACAGTTGCCCTATCGCGGCTGTTATAAACCAAAATTTGACTGATGTATTCAAAGAAGCATTGGCAATTTTTGCTAACTTTGAGGTTGGTGTTAATTCCTTTTTAACTTGAAGTTTTTGTCCCGCGTCATTCATATATTTCTCTTACTCCACTCTTTGCTAATTCCACGCTTACCAAAATCGCCTTAAACGTAATAGAAGATTACCGAAATTTTCTCCGTTCGAATCAAAAAGCAGTTTTCCTGCTAGTCTTCACTAATCAAAACAAATCAAAGAGTAAAAAGCCAAGTCGCTACCGTTTCTTGTTCTGATTTTCTCGAAAATGAATTAAGTATTTTGCTTTTCCAAAGCGGATTTTCCTCTTACGCCGACGATTAAAAGCCACAAGCAAATTCCGATTTCGCCAAGCGTTCGGGGCACTTTGGCGACGCTGGCAACAGTCGTTCCCCCGTAATCGTCCGACAAAGTATTACCAACAAAACTAACCAAATAGCCGATACAGCCGAGCATCAAAATTATCCCCAAAATTTTAGGCAAAAAGCCCGATTTATAGACCAAATAGCCAAACGGAAAGAGCCACAACCCCCAGAAAACCGTGACAATCAAAATGCCATTATCGTAATTTTCGAGATACTGCATCGCTTGCGTCGCCGGTTGCGTTTCCCTCAAATTTTTCAGATAATCCGCTCCCTTAATTAGGGTTAAAACAGCGTATTTGTTGGAAAGATTTAGAAAAGAAATCGGGACACTGACGACGGCGAGAACTACCATCAACTTAGCGGTGGATTCGCTGAAACGGCGTAAAAGTCGGTATAAAACGAGTGGGAGAATCAGGAAAGCGAGATAGCAAATAACGCTACTAACAATTCCAAGTCGAAATAAAAACTGTGATTCGGCAATGTTTTGGAAAGTTTTGTTCGCATCGCCCCAAACTATTAGTTTTGCAGGGACATACGCCAAACTGAAAATGCCCGTGACGACAACAATCAAGTATATAAATCCGGCTAATCGAGCCGTTTGTTTGTCAGAATTCATCTTTTTCAGAAGTTAAAACGACGGGGAATGAGAAAAAAGCCGTCAATTTCGTTTTCTAATTTTCTGACAAGGCTTTACGCAAGAAGATGCGATTTAGTTCGCGGAAATTTCAAAAATAAGAACCGAAAGCGGTTGCGTTCAGGTAAATTGCCAGGTTGCTACCGCTTCTTATTCCGATTTATTTATAAACCAAATATTTGTCAGTAATTGAGGCGTATTTTAGGGCAAAAACATCCTTTACATAATTCTGATAGACTTTCCACGGAGCTTTGGAACCTTGCTTCGGCAAAACTTTTTCCGCCCGCAAAACATAGTTTGCATCAAAATCCAAAAGGCGTTCGGTTTGCAAATTTTCATAGTCAAATTGAGGTGTGCAAACCGCGTAATTATTCTCTTTCATATAGTTAAGAACGCGGGTCAAAAATAAACAGTTGAGGTCGCATTTGAGCGTCCATGAGGCGTTCGTGTAACCGATAGCAATGGCAAAATTCGGAATACCGCTGAACATTACGCCTTTGTAGGCGTGAATCTGCGAAGTATCAATTATTTTGCCGTCAACTGCCAATTTCATTCCGCCGAAAAGCTGAACGTCTAATCCGGTTGCGGTCACGATTATATCGGCATTCAAAGTTTCTCCCGAATTAAGCAAAATTCCATTTTCAGTAAAAGTTTTGATGGTATCGGTGACGATTTTTGCCTTTCTGTTTTTCAGTGCCAGAAAAAAATCATTATCAGGAACGAGGCACAAACGCTGATCCCAGGGGTTGTATTTTGGTGAAAAATTTTGCTCTTCGTATTTTTCGCCAAGTTCTTTTTGCACTGCTTTCTTGAGAAAATTTTTGATGAAATTCGGATATTTACGCGAAATTTCATAAAACCCCAAACCCAGCAAAATATTTTTCCAGCGCGAGATTTGATGAGCAGTCTGGGCAGGCAAAATCTTTTTGAGAAAATTTGCAATTGCGTCCTTTTGCGGCAAATTCATGATGTAACTTGGAGAACGCTGAAGCATCGTCACACTTTTAGCTTTTTCTGCTAATTTCGGCAAAAGAGTCACAGCGGTTGCGCCGCTTCCGATAATAACTATCTCTTTATCAGTATAATCCAATTTTTCGTCCCATTTTTGCGGGTGAATTTTTACGCCTTTAAATTCGTCAAAATTAGGAAATTCTGGTTCGTAACCGTGTTCGTAATTGTAATAACCGCTGCACATAAAGAGAAATTTGCAGCTAATTTTTTGAGTTTCGTTAGTTTGTTTGTCAAAAATTTCAACAGTCCACTTTTTTGCATCGGAATCCCAACTTGATTCAATTACTTTTTTATTAAATTGGATGTATTGGCGGAGGTCAAAGGCATCAACCGTTTCGTTGATGTATTTCAAAATTGTTTGAGCGTCAGAAATAGATTGGGAATTTTTCCAAGGATAAAAACTAAAGCCAAAAGTATACATATCCGAATCGGAACGAATTCCGGGATAACGAAATAAATCCCAGGTTCCGCCGATTGCCGAACGCCCTTCGAGAACGGTAAAACTTGTGTTTGGGCATTTGTCCTGCAAATGAAACGCCGCCCCGATACCCGACAACCCTGCGCCGACAACTATAACATCATAAAAGTTTTTACTTTCGCTCATTGTATTTTTTTGCAAATAATTTTCTCAGCTTAACTCTATTCCAAATTAGGCTGGAAATTCAAATTACAGTAAAATCCAAATGTATGAAATTTCTCCAACTTAATCCTTTTTCCAAAAGTCTGTTTTT
Organism: Pyrinomonadaceae bacterium; assembly: GCA_035438525.1. GTDB lineage: Bacteria > Acidobacteriota > Blastocatellia > Pyrinomonadales > Pyrinomonadaceae > JAIBCC01. Next base: position 786 of record DAORIL010000186.1, on the reverse strand, counting down.
TGTCTTTTTACTTTTTACTTTTTACTTGAATCTTTCCGCCCAGACTAAAGATTACACCAAATACGTTAATCCGTTCATCGGCACCGGTGGACACGGACACACTTTTCCGGGTGCGACAGTTCCCTTTGGCGCAGTTCAGCTTTCGCCGGATACGCGGATTGATAATTGGGACGGTTCGAGCGGTTATCATTATTCCGACAACGAAATTTTCGGTTTTTCGCACACGCATTTGAGCGGAACCGGGATTCCCGATTACTGCGATATTTTGCTGATGCCGACGGTTGAGCAAATTGAAACAGGCTTTACATTACAAAAAGACAAAATAAAAGCTAACTTTTCCCATCAAAACGAAAAAGCCGAAGCAGGTTACTATTCAGTTAAAATGGATAACGGAATTTTAGCCGAATTGACAGCAACTAAACGAGTTGGATTACATCGTTATACTTTTCCAAGTTCTGAAAAAGCTAAAATCGTCTTAGATTTGAAGTGGCGTGATAAGGTTTTGGATTCTAGTTTGAAAGTGGTTGGAAATAATCGGATTGAAGGTTTCAGACGCTCTCAAAGTTGGGCAAGAGATCAAATAGTTTATTTTGTAGCGGAGTTTTCAATTCCGATAAACAGTTACCGTGTTTATGATGATAACGTGCTGATCAGAGTTGACAAAGGCTTTGAACAAAAAGGTAAAGACTTTAGAACTGTTTTAGGATTTTCAAACAAATCAAATCAACCAATTCTTGTAAAAGTTGGAATTTCAGCCGTTTCAATTGAAAATGCTCGTCAAAATCT
>DAORIL010000185.1:7686-10178 GCA_035438525.1 Pyrinomonadaceae bacterium | reverse complement strand
TTGTTTCATAATGACTTGAATTTTTGACACTTACTCAGTTGTTCAAATTCCCAACTCAATGTAGTTATTTTGAGAATAAATTGCGTGAGGTTCTCATGGCTGAAGATACTCCTAAAATTCATAAATCTTTACAAGACGCACTAAAAGCTAAGCAAGTTGTGCCATTTATTGGTGCGGGTGTTTCGATGTCCGTTAAGAAAAAGAATGAAGACGGGACAATTTCTAATGAATCTCTTTTCCCTAGTTGGAAAGGATTTGTCGAAATTCTTGCAGAAACCTTAAAAGATGAAAATAAAGAGAGTGAAGCAGAATATATTCTTTCTTCTGTAAGACTGAAAAAGCCAAAATATCTTGAAGCTTTGCAACACGCTCAAGAAGAACTTGGCGAAAGTCTTTGGTATAAATTATTTGACGAAAGTTTTGATAAGACAAAAGATGAAGCGCACGAAGATTCACTCAAATTAAACGAACTTATTTGGCAACTCAGTAATAATTTAATCATTACCACTAATGTTGACCGAGTTCTTCAATGGACTTGTCCACAATCTAAAGACGTTAAGCCTTTGGATGTGCAAAATGTTGCCTATGCTCAATTGCAAAAAGAATCTTATCCAAAGCGTCCAACAGTTTGGTATTTGCATGGAAGCATTGACCACGTTGAAAATGTCATCTTTACCCGCCAACAATTTGAAGATTTTTATAAAAACAAAAACAACGAAGCTAAATTTCAAACTCTCTTAAACCTTATTACGCAAAAGACTTTTCTTTTTATTGGTTTTAGTCTTGATGATGATTATTTGCGAGAAGTTCTTGAATATATTCACAAGATTTATAAAGGCGGAGCAGATTCTTATTATATCTTGTTCAGAGAAAAAGACATTGCCGCCGCCAATTTTCCTAAATATGTCACACCTGTTCCATTTTCTGATTTTGGAAAGCCTTTAGAAGATTTAATCGAAAAACTAATCGAAATCGCTAATGAAGATAGCGACTCAAAAAAAAAAGAAGTAGTTGAAATTATTGATAAAACTCCTCCTTCTCATCCAAAAGTAGAAAAGCAACCTTATTTCAATGTGCCGTTTGCTTCAAAAGATGACGGCTTTATTGGACGAAAAGATAAACTTAAAGAGATTCATGAATCGTTAAAAAGCGGAAAAGCAACTCATATTGGACAGGCTCGTAATATTCAAGGGATGGGCGGATTGGGTAAAACACAATTAGCCGTTGAATATGCTCATCGTTTTCGGGATGAATACCCACAAGGCATTTATTGGATAACGGCTGATGCTGATATTAACAATCAGTTAATAACGATTGGCGAAGCAGAGCGTTGGATTTTTCGGGATGATAAAAGTGTTAATCAATTTGAAGTAGCAAGAGAGCAATTTCTAAACTTAGAAGACTGTTTGATTATCTTTGATAATGCCGAATCAGTTGATGATATTAAATCTTTTATTCCAAAAAATAAAAATACCGTTCATCTTTTAATTACCTCAAGGAATAAACAAGAAGGGGTTAATCAAATTGATTTGGATATTCTCAGCGAGGATGATTCAAAAGAACTTTTGCTTTTTATTGTTGAGAAAGAACCGCAAGGCGCAGAGGAAATAAGAGCGTTAGACGAGCTTATAAAACAACTTGATGGACTTCCTTTAGCAATTGAACTTATCGGTGGATATTTATTTGAGTATAAGGATGTTACTTTCCGAGAATATCTTAATTTTTTTAATAACGAGCCTTTAGAAAATCTTGAAATCTATTTTTCACATAAAGATTTTGTTAATGACCATCACAGTCTGATTAAAACCTTAAAAATTAGTGAGAAACTCTTTAATAAATTTGAATACTTAAAGGATATTTTAGACGTTTTAGCATGGAGCGGAAGTTCGTCAATGAGTGTTTCTCTTTTGCAGGAGATTATTCAACCTGAAAGTCTTATCAAATTTAAGACTGCTCTAAGTCATGCTCTTCAGCTCAAACTCTTGAAAAGAGATGAAAAAAATGAACGCTATGCAATTCACAGACTTTTAGGACGTGTTAGGCGCTTAGAAAGACCACTAGAGCAACATCAGGAATGGCATCAAAAAGTATTAAACGGTTTGATTACATGGTTTGATGAGCGCAGAGAAGAGTTTAATCATCTCGAAGAATATGAAGAAATGTTGGAGCATTTAGAGAGATGGGAAACTCAATCTTTAACTACTTTTAAGAGCGAAACAGCAAATCTAATTTGGTTAAAAGCCTATCCTGTCTGGCATCGAGGGGATTACAAAAACTCACAAAATTATTTAGAAGAATCATTAAAATTTTATGAAAACAATTCTCTTAACAAACAGGAATTACAAGCTAATATAATAGGTGATTTAGGTGTAATTTATGGAGATTTAGGAAATCATCAAAAAGCCTTAGAATATCAAGAAAAAGCCTTAGAATTAAGAAAAGAAATATTTGGAGAAAAACATCCTAATACAGCAAACTCCTACAATAATGTT
>DAORIL010000185.1:0-7586 GCA_035438525.1 Pyrinomonadaceae bacterium | reverse complement strand
TATAGAGCATTAGGAAATCATCAAAAAGCCTTAGAATATCAAGAGAAAGCCTTAGGATTAAAAAAAGAAATATTTGGAGAAAAACATCCTAATACAGCAAACTCCTACAATAATGTTGGTAATACTTATGGAGATTTAGGAAATCATCAAAAAGCCTTAGACTATCAAGAAAAAGCCTTAGAATTAAAAAAAGAAATATTTGGAGAGAAACATCCGAACACAATTATTATTGTCAACAATTTAATTATAACTTATAAAAATCTTGGAAATAATATACAAGCAGGTTTATTAGCAAACGAATATTTCAAATATGTCCCACAAAATAACCCTAGCTGGAAGTTTTTTGAAGAATTAAGTCGCCCATATCGAAAAAAGCATAATCCGTTTAAGAAAAAGAAGAGATAAGATAGGGAAGTGGAAAGCGGAGAGTGGAAAGTGGAGAGTGCAAGGTCTTTTTGAGGTGATGATTTCTTAATAATGATGGAAGTTTATTAAATATTCCTTCGGTCTTATTTAATCTTGTCGTGTCGATATTAAATAATGGTGTGTCACTATTTAATGGTTAAGCATCGTTCTTAAGTAATGATGGCTCACTTCTTAATAAGACAGCATCATTATTAAATATGACTGCACTCTTATTTAATAAACTTTCAGCAATACTTAATAAACTTCGGTCATTATTTAATAAACTTCTGACATTATTAAATAAACAAAAAATAATTTTAAATCCACGCCAAGTTTGTGCAAAAAAAGTCTTTACAAAGATTTGATTTTGAGTTATCTTGCCGTTATTCCCCCCAACAAAGAGGCGTTTCCCCCACGCATGGTCATTAACTTTTCAATAAAACTTTAATAAATTTAGGAGTAAATAATATGGCTAAAAAACGTTTACCTGCAGATGTTCTGCAAGAAGACCTTGATACTTACGCGGCTTTTCTCGCGCTCGAAGATTACGCTCCGTCGAATCCTCAGTATTCAAAAGCAAATGTGATTGCAGCAAAAGAAGAGATGTCGGCTAATCAAACATCAGAAATACAAAAATTTGCTGTCGCTAATGCCCAACGTGATACAACAGTTGATAGTGAGAATTTAGTTCATAACCTTATTCTTGGCGTTAAGATTCAGGTCAAGGCTCAATATGGAGAAAATTCAAACGAATTGCAATCATTGGGGCTAAAAAAGAAATCTGATTACAGAACAGGTCGAAGAAAACCAACTACACCGGAAAAGCCGAGCGAATAAAAGATAATCAATTAACAAAAATTAAAAAACTGTCTGGCGAATAAATCAAGTTTCGCCAGACAGTTTTTAATTGAGAAGATGAGAGAATTGAGAATTTTCCTAAGTTTGAATGGTAAAGACTCTTTAGTCTTTAGAAGATGCGAGGATTGCGATAGGAATGACGATAACTGCGGCTGCACCGATCACCAGTCCTAAAATATGTCGGCGGGTAGGAATTCGTTTGCCGCTCCATCCTCTGGCATCGCCGTAACCTTTGCGAACTTTTTTAATCCGCTGATACTTAATTTCAATATCCGCCTTTTGGTCAACATCGTGAATCTTTACTGAATCATTGTTAATTTCCAGAACCGAACCATAAAACTCTTTACTGTCGGTATCAATGATCGTGATCTCGCCCCATTTTCCTATTTTGTTGATGTCATCTTTAATTTTGTTGATTTTTTCATCGATCTTGGCAGTCGGTTGATTAGAATTGTCGGGCGTTGTTTGGGCAGAAACCGAAATTATAGAAACCAGCATCAGGACTGCAAAAAACAAAGTCGTGCTTAAAAAGCAGTTTGCCGGAATTTCTTTCTTAGTTATTATCATCGTCTTTCTTTTCCTTAGATTTCTTATCTTTTTTAGTTTCTTTCTTTTCTTCGTCGGTGGTTTTTTTATCTTCACCACGCACTTTTTTGAGTTTTTCTATCACCCGCTTTGCCATATCGGGCGCACCTAAATTGCCGTCAAAAATGATGACATCTCCCGTCGCAATGATTGAGCCGAGCCGTTGACTGTAAAGTTTGAACGTAAATTTGTAAGTAAAGAGCAGGTGATCTATTTCCAAAACCAAATCCGCTAAATCATATTCTTCGACAAAGGAAAGTCCCCACTCATTCATTTCATCCTTTTTATTGAGTGCATTTATCAATTGCTCAGGCTTAAAGAAAACAGTTCGACTGGTAACATAGATCGTTTTGGAAATTGCCAGAATCTCTTTCGGCGTAACAGGTTTGATAACTGCCGAGCCGGGACCTTTCGGAGCTAAAGGAGTAACACCGCGCTGAGGCATTTGAACGGAGCTTTGCGGAATAGGATACGGAGTATTTAAGGGTGAGGGAGAGGACGTAGCGTAACTTGACGGAGCCATTGTCGAAGAAGCCGAGCGAATTAAACCTAAAACACTGGAGAGTGGAACAGCGGTATCTTGTCCGATAGTTTTATCGCTGGTGTTGATAATCCCCAGCGAGTGTCCGCTTTCGTCCATGACCAATCCGCCAATCCTTTTATCACTCTCTAATCCTTTGAATTGCAGAACCCGATATCCATTACCTGCGCCTTGAATATTATCGGCCAGCTGAACCGAATTAAGGAGGGTATTTTTAATAAACGCATCACCGGCAGGATTGGTAATAACAAAGATTCTTGAGCCGACTGTGGTCTCTTCGACCGTTCCGTTTGGAATTACCCGCAATCCCGCCGCGCTTATTCGCAACAGCGCAACATTTCGCCTTTCGTCGGTCAAAACAATTTCGGCTTTATCAAAGATTTCTCCATTGCGAAGCCGGACTTGGATCTCACGCGCTCCTCTAACTAAACTGAGGGGTGTCAAAATTAGCCCGTCCGTCCGCACAATTAAGCCGGAACCAACTGCACTTGATGTTCCTTCGCTCGCTAACAAGATAGTCACGACCGAATCAACCGCCGCTTCAACCGAATAAGGGTTTTGTGCGGACATTTTGCCAAATGAAACGAGAACAAAAGCCAGGATAAACAAGGTTTTAACCGATTTTTGAAGCATATAGACTTTCCTCAGAGTAAATCAGTTTTAATTTTGCAGAATTTTAAGAAGGTTGTGTGGCTAGACTGTGACACTTTTTAAACTGTCACAGTAGAAAGGGAAATTATTTAAGCTAAATGTGGAACAAGAGTTTTTTGCCCGCGAATGAACGCAAATCTGCACGAATAAAAGGTAGATTTAATTCAAATGGAAAAACTTTAGCTGAGAAAACAAAAATATTCGCGTCCATTAGCGTAGATTCGCGGGCAACTTTTCTTTATTTGGGTTGGATTTTTGACCTTTGACTTTTGATTTTTGACTTTATCTTTCTACCTTTTTAGCAAAGGTTTGAGCGCATTATAAACATTATCGGTCATAATCTTTTCGCCCTCAGCGTTGGGATGAATTCCGTCAGCCTGATTGAGTTTTGGATCTGCCGCGATATTTTCCAACACAAACGGTAAGAATTCTACTTTATGTTCAGCAGCCAAATCGGGGAAAACGGAAACATATTCTCGTTGATATTTCGCTCCCATTGTCGGCGGGGCAATCATTCCGCAGAACAGAACCTTGACGTTCTTTGCTTTGGCTTTTTTGATCATAGTGCTGAGGTTTGCTTTCATTTTCTCGACCGGCAAACCTCGCAGCAGATCATTTGCGCCGAGTTCAAGGATTAAAATCTGCACGTTTTCTTGTTCTAAAGACCAATCGATTCTTTCCAATCCACCTGCGCTAGTATCACCCGAAACGCCTGCATTAACCACATCATAATCGTAGCCGTCAGCGCGGAGTTTTTCCTGTAAAAGATAGGGATAAGATTCTTTTTCGCTCAAGCCGAAGCCTGCGGTCAGGCTGTCTCCGAAAGCAACAATTTTAGGTTTGGCAGAAGCAGTTTGAGGAACCTGAACCTTTTCACGCGGCTGCTCAAATTCTTTTTTGGCAGAGGAAACACCGCACGATATTAGAAAAAATATGAAACTTAAAACTATGATTGAACGAATAAGATTGAACATAACTTGCCACATTTGCATTCGATATTGTTACGAGATTAGATGCAAATTGTTGCAAAAAGTTTGGGTCTGATATGATTGGTTTTTGATTTTTGGTCTTTGGTTTTTGTTTTTCAAAGTGTCAAGACCAAAGTTCTAAAACCAAAATAATTTTATGATTGAAATTAAAAACGTAACCAAAACCGTTCGTTCCGGCGCAGATGATTTAACGATCTTAGCCGAAGTTTCGTTAGAAATTCCCGATGGACAGTTTGTCGCTATCACGGGCGCATCAGGAAGCGGGAAATCTACTCTTTTAGGTTTGATTGCGGGACTTGATGCACCGTCATCGGGCGAAATTTTGATTGATGGTCAAAGCATAACTGCGATGAATGAAGACGGTTTGGCTAATCTGCGAAGCGATAAGCTCGGCTTTATTTTCCAATCTTTTCATCTGATTCCAAGTTTAACGGCGTTTGAAAACATTTTGATTCCGCTTGAAATCCGAGGTGACAAAAATGCTAAGGAACGCGCCACACAGTTATTGGAAGAAGTTGATCTGACCAATCGCGGACATCATTATCCAAACGAATTGTCGGGCGGAGAACAGCAGCGAGTCGCTATTGCCCGCGCCTTTGCCAACAATCCAAAGATCTTATTAGCCGATGAACCAACCGGAAACCTCGATTCACGCAATGGACAACATATTTTTGAACTAATGACCGCTCTCCACGATAACAAAAAAACCACTTTGATTTTAGTCACCCACGATCAAGAATTAGCCGAAAAGGCAGAAAGGCAAATTCGTTTGCGAGACGGCAAAGTTATTTCGGACAAAATTAACCGCAGAGACGCAGAGCCGCAAAGGAAAAACTAAAAACAAAGTTATGACGACAATATTTGTAAAGAATTTTCTTAAAAACTCTGCGTCTTTGCGTCTCTGCGGTAAATAATTTATGAGTTTCATTTTCAATCTAACAATTCGGGAAATTCGCTCATCGTGGCGGCGTTTGCTCTTCTTTTTTCTTTGTATCGCCATTGGAGTTGGTTCTGTCGTTGCGCTCCGGTCTTTAATTCAAAATCTTTCCTTAGCAGTCGGAACAGATGCGCGTGCGTTGCTGACGGCAGACTTTGAAGTTAGCACTACGAATACATTTACGCCTGACGATATTTCGCGGATCGAATCGGTGATTAGCAAATCAACCCTCATTGAAGCCCGAAACGAAACGATTACGACTGCAGCCATGGCACGACCTTCAAATGCAACGCAGGAAGGCTTGCAGTTTATTGAATTAAAGGGAATTGAGCCACCATTTCCTTTGGTCGGAACTTTTAACTTTTCCAATGGTAAGCCATTTGATTTCAAAATTCTGGAAAATAAAGGTGCAGTTGTTGCTCCGCTTTTATTGGAAAAATTAAACCTTAAAATCGGCGATAAAATTAAGATCGGCGAGACAGATTTTGAAATTCGCGCGACCTTTGACGAAGAACCCGGCGGACAAAGCGGATTTCGCCTCGGACCCCGCGTTTTTATCGAGAAAAAAGCCTTTGAAGAAACAGGTCTGACTCGTTCAGGTTCGCGGATTCGCCGCCGAATTCTGTATCGGACTTCGGATAATCCAACACCGATAGTCAAAGAAATGCGCGAGGCTTTGAAAGGCACGATTCTAACTGTTCAGAATTACCGCGAAACGCAGGAGAATATGGGCGAACAGTTCGTCCGCACCGAAAATTATCTCTCGCTGACCGGATTATTGATTTTAGTTCTGGGTGGAGTCGGAGTCTGGAATGTGGCCCGAGTTTTCGTCGAGCAGAAAAGGAAAACCGTCGCCGTTTTGAAGTGTTTAGGCGCGGATAGCCGCAAAGTTATTTTCGTTTATCTTCTGCAGATCTTAAGTTTAGGATTTTTGGGGAGTTTGTTTGGGATATTTTTGGCGCAGGCTACATTGTGGCTGGTTGGATGGCGTTTGGGGTCAGAATTACCCGAAAAAATGTCATACAATTTGCAAAATTCAGCTTCGTTGCAGGGAATGATTCTCGGCGTTTTAATTTCGTTGCTCTTTTCGCTTTTACCACTTTTGCAAATTCGCCAGATCAAGCCGAGTTTGCTTCTGCGAGACACAAATAATGTCCAAATGCGCCGTCTTGATTGGACAAAAACTTTGTTTGCTCTTTTTACGTTGGGCGGGATCTTAGGGATCGCGGTCTGGCAAGCAGGTTCGTGGAAAGTCGGAACTGCATTTTTGGTCGGATTAGGCGTGACTTCAGCGATTCTTTATGTAGCAGCGATAATATTAACCAAGCTTTTGCGCCAGATGAAGAAATTCTCTTCATTTTCTATTTCGCAAGCCGTCAACTCGCTCTATCGTCCGGGCAATCAAACCCGAATTGTGCTTTTGGCTGTCGGACTCGGCGCATTTGTTGTAATCGCTGTCCAATCACTGCAAACCAATCTAGTGCGCGAATTTGATTTTACGCGCAATCAAACTTTGCCTAATCTGTTTATGGTTGATATTCAGCGTAGTCAAATTGATGGAGTCAAAAAACTTACTGCCGAAGTGACAGGCGAAGAATTAAAGGCTGTTCCAACGGTGCGGACGCGAATTGCTTTGGTTGACGGCGTGGCGATTGATTATCAGCAAAAAGAAGTTCGTCAACAACAGGGGCAAATCGGGCGGGAATTTGCCGTTACTTATCGTCCGAAGTTGGATGAAAACGAAAGCGTCATCGCCGGAAAATGGTGGGATGAAATGCCAAGCAAAGAAACGGAAGTTTCAGTCGTTGACGATATGGCACGAATGTTAAAAGTCGGTATCGGAAGTATTATTACGTTCGATGTTCTCGGCAGAAAAATCAATGCGACCGTGACCAGCATCCGCAAAATAGATGTGCGGAATACTCGAACTGTTTTTATGTTTGTTTTTCGCCCCGGCACGCTCGATACTGCGCCGCAAACTTTTGCTTTACCAATTATTAACAAGATTCCCGCAGTTGAACGCGCCCGCTTTCAACGTCGGGTGATTGACGCGTATCCAAACGTCCAAATCTTTGATGTGCAGGACATTTTAACCACCGTCACCAAACTTATTAACAATTTCGTTTTAGCAATTTCGTTTGTCGGAAGTTTTGTAATGCTGACGGGGATTCTGATTCTAATCGGTTCAGTAAGTTTGACCAAATCACAGCGAATTTACGAAAACGCAATCTTAAAAACTCTTGGAGCAAGACGCGGAAGTTTGTTCACGATTCTGTTTACCGAATACGCAATTCTAGGACTTTTGGCAGGACTCATCGGCGCGTTTTTTGCTACGCTTTTATCTTTTGCGGTAACGAAATATATTTTGAATTTTGATTGGGAATTTGATTATGGATTGGCAATTTCAGGTGTTTTGATAACTGCACTTTTAGTGACATTGATCGGAACTTTGGCGAGTTTTGACGTTTTGTTCAAAAAACCGCTTTCGATTCTGCGTTCTCAATAAAAGTTTAGGAAGTTTAGAAAGTTAGGGAAGTTTAGAAAGGTTGGGAAAGAAAATTTATTAACTTCCGCAACTTCCGTAACTTCCTAAACTATTCCTTTGGATAGTCGAAAGGAT